>NZ_VRVF01000060.1:0-32279 GCF_008040045.1 Methylobacterium sp. WL8
GGTCAAACCCGGCGACAAGGTCGCCGACAAGCCCCCCGAGATGCCGGTCCCGCCGCCGCTTCCCCCGGAGCGGCCGGCCGAGTTGTCGGGCGAGGCGGCGCTCGCCCTCAAGGTCGCGGCGCCCGACGACGCCGCCTGCCGTGTGCGGCTGAAGCGCCTCGGCGCCGCGTTCGAGCCGCTGCCGGCGATCGTCAACGGGCAATGCGGCACGCCGCTGCCGCTGAAGCTGACGGGTCTGACCGACGTGGCGCTGCCGCAGCCGGCGACCCTGACCTGCGCCGCCGCCGAGGCGCTGGCGCGCTGGACGACCGAGGTCCAGGTCGCGGCCGAGCGCGAGCTGAAGCAGCCGCTGGCGGGGATCGCGATCGGCACCTCCTACGAGTGCCGCGGGCAGAACCACGACGTCGAGGCCAAGCTCAGCGAGCATGCCTTCGCCAACGGCGTCGACGTGATGAGCTTCACCTTCGCCGGCCGTCCGGCGATCGCCGTCGGGGCGATGGCCGACGGGTCGGCCGAGGGCCGCTTCCTCGATGCGGCGCGGTCGCGGGCCTGCGGGTTCTTCCGCACGGTGCTCGGCCCCGGCTCCAACGCGGCGCACGCCAACCACTTCCATCTCGACGAGCGCGAGCGGGCGGCCGGGCACCGGCTGTGCCAGTGAGCTGTGCCAGCGGGGCCGTTCGCGAAAACCTGATGCCGCCGTGCCGTTTGGCGCGGAACGCCCACCCGTCGCCGACGCTTGATCGCCCGGGAGCGAACCGGCTCCAGGAGCCTCGACCATGACGTTCGGATTGACGACGCGGACCAGCCTCGCGGTCATCGCCCTGGCCTGCCTTGCCGTCCCCGGCGTCGCGGCGGCCCAGGGTTCGGGCAAGGGGTCGGGCAAGGACGAGCCTGCGCCGCCGAGCGCGCAGGCGATCCGGGACGCGACCTTCGCCGAGCCCGTCAAAGACGGCAAGAAGGGTGCAAGCCAGGACGAGACCAAGAAATCCGCCGCGTCGAAGGCGGACGACCAGCCCGATCCGCTGACGATCAAGGTGCAGGTTCTGCTCGACCGGGCGCGGTTCTTCCCCGGTGCGATCGACGGGCGTGACGGCGAGAACCTGCAAGGCGCGCTCTCGGCCTACGCGGTGGCGCAGGGCCTGCCCGCGACGAAGACGCTGACCAAGGAGGTCTTCGACAAGCTCGCCGGCGCCGGCGGCGACCCGGTGGTGACCGACTACACCATCACCGAGGCGGATGCGGCCGGCCCCTACGTCGAGAAGATCCCGCCCAAGATGGAGGCGCAGGCCGACCTCGAATCGATGGGCTACACCAACCCGCGCGAAATGCTGGCCGAGCGCTTCCACATGAGCCGCGACCTCCTGAGCCAGCTAAACCCGGACAAGCCGCTGGACAAGGCCGGGACGGTGATCCTGGTCGCCGGCGTCCAGCCGATGGGCCTCGACAAGCCCAAGGCCAAGGAGCTGCCGCGGGAGCCGAAGGTCGACCGCGTGGAGGTCGACAAGAGCAGCCGCGACGTGCGTGCCTTCGACAAGGCGGGCAAGCTCCTGGCCTATTACCCCGCCTCGATCGGCAGCGAGGAGAAGCCCGCGCCGAGCGGCGAAACCAAGGTGAAGGGCGTCGCCTTCGACCCGTCCTACACCTACGATCCGAAGTATCGCTTCAAGGGCGTGAAGACCCGCAAGAAGTTCTCGATCCGCCCCGGCCCGAACAACCCCGTCGGCCTGGTCTGGATCGACCTCGCGATCCCCTCCTACGGCATCCACGGCACCCCGGAGCCCGAGAAGGTCGGCAAGACCGAGTCGCACGGCTGCATCCGGCTCACCAACTGGAACGCCCGCGACCTCGCCGCCCACGTCTCGCGCGGGGCGAAGGTGTCGTTCAAGGAGGATTAGCGGTCAGGCGGCCGAGAGGTGATCGAGCTCCGCACCGGTCGAACGGTGCTCGGACGCATCGAGGATCTCGACCGCCACGATCCGTCCGGCCGCATCGAGATCGATGATGAGGCCGGGACGGACTTCCTCGCTCTCGACCACCGGAGCATCCGCGAAGCGGACGTAGAGCGCATCGGTCTCAGCGTCATACCGCGACTTCACGTGGGCGCCTCCGGCTGCGATCGAGGAAAGCGGTGATGATGTGCACCCCGCCCTCCGTGGGGACGGATACCACGCGGAGTATCCGTCCGTCGCGCTCCGGGACCGAGCGATAGGCGCGGATGCGTTCGGGGTGTTTCGGGTCCGGTTCGGCGACCTCCGGCTCCGTCACGGTGCGTTCGATCCACACGCGTTCCAGGGCACGATCCGCCAAGTTGTCGAGGGCGTGCGTTCCGTCGGTGATCCGCACGCGCCCTCCACCCCGCCGCGACGCAGGCAAGCGCCGTCAACGACGGCGCCGTCGAGACGTTATTGCTTTGATCTCATAAAAATTCCTACGGACGCGAGCCCTTGCGTGTCCGAGCGCGCTACCGCCGCAACACGCCCGCGACCGCGACCATCGCCGCATCGCACAGGAAGGCCAAGGCCGCGGTGGCGGCGGCGCCCTGCAGCATCGGCACGGTGTTCTGGTTCTGCAGGCCGGCGACGATCGGCGTGCCGAGCGTCGCGGCGCCCGCCAGCGCGCCGACCGCGGCCACCGCCACCGCGAGGGCGAGGGCCGTGCGCAGGGTCTCGACGATCGCGGGCACGGCCAGCGGCAGCTCGATCCGCGTCAGGGTCTGGCGGGCGGTGAGGCCGAGCGCGGTGGCGGCCTCGCGCGCCTCGGCCGGGACCGCCTCCAGGGCGCCGACCGTGCCGCGAAGCGTCGGCATGATCCCGTAGAACACCAGCGCCAGAAGGGTCGGCGGGCCGCCGAAGCCGAGCACCGGCAGGGCCAGCGCCACGACGACCACCGGCGGCACCGCCTGGGCGGCGGCCGCGAGGGTGTCGACGCCGCCGCGGAGCGAGCCCGCACCGGGCCGGGTCGCGAGGATGCCGAGGCCGATGCCGGCGGTCGCGACCAAGGCGAGGCCGGTCGCGGCGAGGATCAGGTGCTGGAGCGCCAGGGCCGCGAGGTAGCCGGGCGTCAGCGCCCGCCGCGGCACGTCGCCGAGGCCTGCGACGATCGCCGAGGCGATGGCCGGGTGACTGAGGGCCGCGAGCACCAGGCCGGCGACGAGCGCTCCCAGGGCCGGGCGCAGGGCGCGACGGACGTTCATGCCGTCCTCCGCACGCGGTCCTCGACGCGGCTCAAGGCCCGCTCGACGGCCAGAGACAGCACGACGATCGGGATCGCCCCGAGCAGGATCAGGTCCGGGGCGAACTGCGCCATGCCGTCGAAGACGATGCCGCCGAGGCCGCCCGCCCCGACGAGCGCCCCGAGCGTCGCGAGCCCGATCGCCTGGACGCAGGCGACGCGGAGCGCCCCGATCAGGATGCCGGCGCCGATCGGCAGCCGCACCTCGAAGAGGATCTTGCGCGGGGTGAGGCCCAGGGCCTCGGCCGCGTCGAGGGTGGCCGGGTCGGGCGCCGCGAGCGCCAGGGCGAGGCCGCGCCACAGGGGGAGCAGCAGGTAGGCGGCGATGCCGACGAGCGCCGGAGCCGGCCCGAGGGCGCTGAAGCCTGCTTCGCGCAGGGACGGGACCGCCCGCAGCAGGCCCGAGGCCAGCGCGACCAGGGCACCGAGCAGCGCCACCGCCGGCACCACCTGGATGCCGCCGACCAGGATCGCGACGAGGCCCTGCCCGCGCCGCCACAGCGACAGCAGCACGGCGCCGCAGACCGCCATCAGCACCGCGCCGCCGGAAAGCAGCAGGTGCCGCACCAGGGCCCCGCCGACGGCAGGGCCGCGCGCCGCGAACTCGACGGCGAGCGACAGGCTCCCCAGCGCCCCGGCCGCGTAGGCGACGCCGACGAAGGTGAGGACGGCCACCGCCAGCCCCGCGCCGAGCCCGGGGACGGCCATGCGCCCGGACAGGTGGGCGAGCCCGCCCGCGAGCAGCGCCAGCCCCGCCCAGGCGCCGGCGGCGAGGCCGGCGCGGGCGGCCGGCGGCTCGCCCGCGAGAAGGTCTTCGGCGGTGTTGCCGAGCGCCAGAACCAGCAGCGCGAGGGCGAGCGCGAGGAGGGCGGTGGCGGCGCCGAGCCCGACCCGCGTCCGCCCGGCGCGCGCGAGCAGCGCCGCCCCTAGCACCAGCGCCGACACCGCCTCGATCTCCGGCCCGAAGCCGGCCACGATGCCGGCGCCGTCCAGGGCGTAGACCGGCTCGCCGACGACGAGGCGGTTCTTGGCGAGCCGCAGCAGCGGCAGGCCGTAGACCGCACCGAGGAAGGCGATGGCGAACAGCAGCGGCACGAGGCGGGCCATTCGATCGCGGGCGGCGGCCGTCACGTGATGAAGCCGGCGTCGCGCAGGAATGTCCGCGCGACGGCCTCGGCCACCTGTCCCTCGACGGTGATGCGGGCGTTCAGCCGGCGGAGCGTGTCGGCATCCAGGCGCGCGATGACCGGATCGAGCGTGTCGCGGATGCGCGGATGGCTTGCGAGGGTGTCGGCGCGGATCACCGGTGCGACCTCGTAGACGATCTGCGCGCCTTTCGGATCGCTCATCACGACGAGGTCGAGGGCGCCGAGCGCCCCGTCGGTGCCGTAGACCATGCCGGCGTTGACGCCGCTGATGCCCTGCGCCGCCGCCCGCGCCGTCACCGCCGTTTCGCCGCCGGGCAGGCTGACGATGCGGTCCATCGGCAGCGCGAAGCCGTAGGCGGCCTCGAAGGACGGCAGCGCCGCCGGGCTCTCGACGAACTCAGTCGAGGCCGCCAGGCGGATCAGCCCGCGCCGCACGGCCTCTGCGAAGTCCGCCATGGTGGCCAGCCCCTCCTTGCGGGCGAGGCTGCCGCGCACCGCGATCAGCCAGGTGTTGTTGGCCGGCGCCCGCCCGAGCCAGACGAGGCCTTTGGCCCGATCGGCGGCGGCGATTGCAGCGTAGGCGCTGTCGGGCCGCTTCCAGGCCGGGTCGGCCTCGGTGCCGGTGAAGAAGGCGCCGTTGCCGGTGTATTCGGGATAGAGGTCCACGTCGCCCGACATCAGCGCCGTGCGGACGATCAGCGTCGGCCCGAGGCCGAGGCGGCGTTGCACCGGGATGCCGAGATCCTCCAGGCACAGGGCGATCATGCTGCCGACGAGCGTGCCCTCGGTGTCGCTCTTCGAGGCGACCACCACCGGTCCGCGCGCTCGCGCCGGCGCCGCGGCGAGGCAGGCGCCGAGGCCGGCCAGCACCGCGCGGCGATCGCAGGCAGGGACACATCGACCCATCGCAGGAATAGATCCGCCCCCCTCGAGAAAAAATCCGGCCCGACGCGGGTTTGCCTCGGCGCGGGCCGGCCACACCCTATCGCGAAATGTATCGCCGTGTAACATTGGTCGGCGAACGGCCCGCGCCGGACGCTTGACACAAAACGCGTTCCGGGCGACCCCTCAGCCCCCCGGCGTACCCGCTTGGTTCTTCTGGCGCGACGATCGGATCCGACCAGCCATCATGGCGACGTCCCGCTGAAGCGGGGCGGATCGACTAAGGAAGACACCTCGGCGTGAGCGCGGAACCGAACGACGACGTTCTCCAGGGTAAGCGCGTGCTCGTCGTCGAAGACGAAGCCGCGATCTCGATGCTGCTCGAAGACATGCTGCTCGATTTCGGCTGTACCGTGGTCGGCCCCGCCGCGCGTCTCTCGACCGCCCTCGAGATGGCCGAGGGCGAGACCTTCGAGGTCGCGATCCTCGACGTCAACGTCGCGGGCGAGCCGATCTACCCCGTCGCCGAGGCGATCGCGAAGCGCGACCTGCCTCTGATCTTCTCCACCGGCTACGGCGGCGCCGGCATCCGCGAGCCGTTCCGCGACCGGCCGGTGGTGCAGAAGCCCTTCAGCCAAGCCGACCTCAAGCGCACGCTCATCGGCGCGATCAGCGCCGCGCGCGGCTGACGCGACCCTCCTACAAGCCTTCGATCGGGAACGCGTCGACGAGGTGGACCGGCCAGCCGCGGCCGCCGATGAACACCGCGTCGGCCCTGAGCGTCAGCGCCGCAGCGAACGGGTTGCGAGAGACCCAGGCCCGCACCGCGCGTGAGAAGCGCTGCCGCTTGACCCGGCCGATCGCGCCCTGCGCCTCCACGAGGGTCGCCCGCGCCTTCACCTCGACGAAGGCGATGGTGTCGCCGCGCCGCACGATCAGGTCGATCTCGCCGCCGGCCGCGGCGACCCGCATCGCCAGCGGGCGATAGCCCTTCAGCATCAACGCGGCGAGCGCGAGCCATTCGGCCCGGCGCCCGCGCCGCTCCGTCGCCGCCCGCCGGCGCGTGGCCTCAGGCGTCCGCATCGGTCTTGCGTGCCAGCACCAGCGCCCGGTTGTAGACCGCGCGGCGCGGCTGCCCGGTTTCGTCGGCGACGAGGCTCGCGGCATCCTTGATCGAGTGGCGCGCGAGCGCTGCGAGCAGGGCCGCGTCGAGGCCGGCGTCGGCCTCCTCCGGGCTCGCTTCGTCGGCTGCGGTGCCGATCACCACCACCACCTCGCCCTTGGGCGCGCCCTCCTCCGCGAAAGTGTCGGCGAGGCTGCCCAGCGTGCCGCGGCGGATCGTCTCGAACATCTTGGTCAGCTCGCGCGCCACCGCGGCCGGGCGGGTGCCGCCGAGGACCGAGGCCGCGTCGGCCAGCATCTCCGGCAGGCGGTGGGGCGACTCGAACAGCACCAGCGTGCCGGGGACGCCTGCGAGCGCGGAGAGCCGGTTGCGGCGCGCGCCGGCCTTCTGCGGCAGGAACCCCTCGAAGAAGAACCGGTCGGTCGGCAGGCCGGCGGCGACGATCGCCGTCATCACCGCCGATGGGCCGGGGATCGGGATGATCGCGATCCCCGCCTCGATCGCCGCCTGGACCAGCTTGAACCCGGGGTCGGAGACCAGCGGCGTGCCGGCGTCCGACACCAGCGCCAGCGCCTCGCCGTCCAGCATCCGCCGCACCATCCGCTCGCGGACGGCGGCGTTCGAATGCTCGTGGTAGGCGACCAGCGGGGTGGTGATGCCGTAATGCATCAGCAGCGTGCGGGTGACGCGGGTGTCCTCGGCCAGCACCGCGTCGGCGGCGGCGAGCGTCGCGAGCGCCCGGATGGTCACGTCGCGCAGGTTGCCGATCGGCGTCGCCACCACGTGGAGGCCCGGCGTCAGCGGCTCGGCCTCGGTGGCGAGCCCGAAGGCGGTGAAGGTCGCGGGCTTGGCGGTTGAACCGCCCGGCGGGTCCTTGCGGACGGGGCGGCGTGCGGGCTCGATTCTCTGTGTCATCGCGGCGACCTTGCCACGGCGCGGGCCCGAGCGGAATTTGAACCGCGCCCGTTTCGACATCGGATGTGTCGGACACGCGTCCGCGAGGCCGGCGCGTTTACTTTTCGGGCGCACACTCTAAGCCTGTGCGACGATGTGTTCGTGCCGGATCTTGCGTGAAGGACGTTTCGCGATGGCGCGACATCTCTCGCCCCGCGCCTTCGGGACAAGGGCCGCCCTCGCCCTGGTCCTCGCGCTCGCCGGGTGCGTCGGCGGGCCGGATGAGCCGCGCACTGTGCGCTCTGCCGCGCCGCCGCCGCGCGCCGAGCTTGCCCAGGACCTCGCCCCGAATCTCGCTCCGAATCTCGCTCCGCCCGCAGATGCCGTCCCGGGGCTGACGCCGGCCGCGGCCTCTGCTCCGGGCCGGATCGGCAAGGGGTCGGTCAAGGTCGCCCTGGTGGTGCCGCTGTCGGGTCAGGGCGCCAGCCTCGGCGCGGCGATGCGCAACGCCGCCGAGCTGGCGATGGAGGAGTACCAGCAGCCCGACCTCCAGATCCTGGTGCGCGACGACCGCGGCGCGCCGGACGGCGCCCGCGAGGCGGCGAGCGGCGCCATCGCCGAGGGCGCCGAGCTGGTGCTCGGCCCGCTCTTCGCCGCCAACGTCTCGGCCGCCTCCGTGCCGGCGCGGGCCGCGGGCAAGCCGGTGATCGCGTTCTCGACCGATGCGAGCGTGGCCGCCCCCGGCACCTACCTCCTGAGCTTCCTGCCCCAGGCGGAGGTCGACCGGATCGTCGAGGAATCGGTGTCGGGCGGGCGCCGGTCCTTCGCCGCGCTGATCCCCGAGAACGCCTACGGCAACGCCGTCGAGGCGCAGTTCCGCGAGGCGGTGGCGCGCAAGGGCGCCCGCCTCGTCGGCATCGAGCGCTACGTCCCCGGCGCGTCGGAGCCGGCGATCGCCCGCCTCGGCGGCCTGATCACCGGGGCCGGCGCGCAGGCCGACACCCTGTTCCTGCCCGAGACCGCCGAGGGGCTGCCGGCGGTGGCGGCCGCGCTCACCAAGGCGGGCTTCGCGCCGTCGCGTATCCGGCCGATCGGCACGGCGGTGTGGAACGAGCCGCGGCTCTTCGCCCTGCCGGCGCTGCAGGGGGGGCGGTTCGCCGCGCCGGACGCCGGCGGCTTCGGCAACTTCGCCGGGCGCTACCAGGCGCGGTTCGGCACCAGCCCGCCGCGGGTCGCCTCGCTCGCCTACGACGCGGTCTCGCTCACGGCGGCGCTCGCGCGGCAATACGGAACCCAGCGCTTCGCCGACGCGACGCTGACGAAGAGCGCCGGGTTCTCGGGCATCGACGGCACCTTCCGCTTCCGCCCGGACGGGCTCAGCGACCGCGCGCTCGCCGTCTACGAGATCCGCAACAACTCGGCGAGCGTCGTCAGCCCCGCCCCCCGGGCGCTGGCCAAGCCCGGAACCTGAACCCGCCGCCCCCGCTCAGCCATGGCCGATCATCGCCGCGCCTGCCGCGATGACGAGGCAGGCGGCGATGCGGCCGGCGGTGAGGCGTTCCTTCAGGACGAAGCGGCCGAGAAGCGCGGCGAAGACGACGCTGGTCTCGCGCAGCGCCGAGACCGGCCCCATCGCCCCGAGCCGCATCGCCCAGATCACCGCGGCATAGGCTAGCAGCGAGGCGGCGCCGCCCCCGACGGCGCGGGCTAGCGCGGCCGGCGTCCCGCCGAGCGCCGCGGGTCCGCGCGTCAGCAGGAGCCAGAGCGGAAAGGCGAGGTGAAAGGTGAACATCGCCGCCGTGTAGGCGACCCAGTCGCCCGACAGCCGCACGCCGATGCCGTCGATCAGCGTGTAGGCGGCGATCGTCGCGGCGGTGCCCAGCGCCGCGAGCACGGTGCCCCGCGACAGCCCGGCCTTACCCAGCGACAGCGACAGGATCCCGCCGCTCACCAGCGCGATCCCGACGGCGCCGACGGTGCCGGGCACCTCGGAGGCGAAGACGCCCGCGCCGAGGGCGACCAGGGCCGGCGAGGCGCCGCGGGCGATCGGATAGGTCTGGCCGAGGTCGCCGGTGCGGTAGGTGACGATCAGCAGCGCGTTGTAGGCGATGTGGATCAGCCCCGAGGCGACGGCGTAGGGCCAGCTCGCCGCGGCCGGCAACCCGACCGCGAGCGCCACGGCGAGCCCGAGCCCGCCGACCGCGAGGTTCATCACGCTCATGGTCCAGAGGCGGTCGGCGCCCCCGCGCAGCAGCGTGTTCCAGCCCGCATGCAGCAAAGCCGCGAAGAGGACGAGGGCGACGACGGCCGGCGTCATCGCGGGCTCATGGCTTGTGGATCATCTTGCACGAGGGCGATCGAACTCACGCGGCCAGGCTCGCCACCACGGCGTTCAGCACCGGGGCGCCCCGCGCGGTCGCGGCGATGCGGCCGTCGGGCAGGCGGGCGACCAGGCCGTCTCCGACGAGGGCGTCGATGCGCGCTCCGTCGAGCGGCCGGCCCTTCAGCGCCGCGTAGCGCGCGGGGTCTATGCCCTCCGACAGGCGCAGGCCCATCATCAGGAACTCGTCGCCCTGGTCGGCGCCCGCGATGGTCTCGGTCTCGGAGATGCCGTGGCCGTCGCGCTCGACCCGGGCGAGCCAGGCCTCCGGCGCCTTCTCGGTGACGGTGCCGAGGCGGCCCGCCTCCGTGACCAGGCGGCCATGCGCGCCGGGGCCGATGCCGGCATACTCGCCGTAGCGCCAGTAGAGCAGGTTGTGGCGCGACTGCGCGCCGGGGCGCGCATGGTTCGAGATCTCGTAGGCCGGAAGCCCGGCCCGGTCGCAAACCTCCTGGGTCACGTCGTAGAGGGTGCGGGCCGCCTCGTCGTCGGGCGGCACGAGCCGGCCCGCGGCGGCGAGGCCGTAGAACGGCGTCCCCGGCTCGATGGTGAGCTGGTAGAGCGAGAGGTGCTCGGCCGCCCGGCCGATCGCCTGGGTGAGTTCCCGCCGCCAGGCCTCGGCGGTCTGGTTCGGGCGGGCGTAGATCAGGTCGAACGAGCTGCGGTCGAAGGCGCCCTGCGCGACCCGGATCGCGGCGAACGCCTCCTCGGCGCTGTGCAGCCGCCCGAGGCTCTTGAGGGAGGCGTCGTCGAAGGCCTGGACGCCCAGCGAGACGCGGTTGACCCCAGCCGTGCGGTAACCCCGGAACCGCCCGGCCTCGACGCTGGTCGGGTTGGCCTCCAGCGTGATCTCGGCGTCGGGCGCGACGCCCCAGGCCTCGCCCACCGCGTCGAGGATGCCGGCGACGGTGCCGGGCTGCATCAGCGAGGGCGTGCCGCCGCCGAGGAAGACGCTCGACACGGTGCGGCCGGGCGTGCGGGCGGCCACGTGCGCGATCTCGGCGCGGAAGGCCGCGAGGTAGCGCACTTCGTCCACCGGCGCGTGGCGCACGTGGCTGTTGAAGTCGCAATACGGGCACTTCGAAGCGCAGAAGGGCCAATGCACGTAGACGCCGAAGCCCGCGTCGCGGGTCGGGTGGTCCGGGCCTGAACGGTCGATCATCGCACGCGATGTGCTCGCGTGCGCGCCGTTTGGCAATCGTGCGATGGGTTCAGGTCGGGCGACGCAGGCATGCGGCGGCGAGCGCCACGAAGGCGCGCGCCCGGTGAGAGAGGGCGTTGCCGGTCTGCCAGTCGACCCCGTGCTTCTCCTCCGACGAGATTTCGCCGAAGGTTCGGTTAGAGCCGTCCGGCCGGAACATCGGGTCGTAGCCGAAGCCGGCGGTGCCGCGGGGCTCGACGAGGTCGCCGAAGACGCGGCCCTCGAACAGCTCGACATGGCCGTCGGGCCAGGCCAGCACCAGCGCCGAGACGAAGTGCGCGCGCCGGTCGGTCGCCCCGCGCAGGGCGAGTTCCGCGGCGATCCGCGCCATCGCGCCGGCGAAATCCTTGGACGGGCCGGCCCAGCGGGCGGAGAACAGGCCGGGCGCCCCGTCGAGGGCGGCGACGCACAGGCCCGAATCGTCGGCGAAGGCCGGCAGGCCGGTGGCCTCGGCGGCGGCGATCGCCTTGATTGCCGCGTTCTCGGAGAACATCGTGCCGGTCTCGTCCGGCTCGGCGAGCCCGAGTTCGCCCGCCGAGACCGCCTCGACGCCGAACGGCGCCAGCAGCTCGCGCATCTCGACCAGCTTGCCGGCATTGTGGGTCGCGATGACGACCTTGCCCGTGAGGATGCGGTGGCTCATGCGATCGCCTGCTTCTGGAGGGCGACGAGGTCGGCGACGCCGCCCTTGGCGAGCCGCAGCAGTTCGAGCAGCTCGGCTTCCGAGAACGGCTTCCCCTCGGCGGTGCCCTGCACCTCGACGAGGCCGCCGGTGCCGGTGATGACGAAGTTGGCGTCGGTCTCGGCGCCCGAATCCTCGGCGTAGTCGAGGTCGAGCACGGCCGCGCCCTTGACGATGCCGCAGGACACCGCGGCGACGTGGTCGCGCAGCGGGTCGACCGAGATCATCGAGCGGGCGCGCATCCAGGCGAAGCACTCGTGCAGCGCGACCCAGGCGCCGGTGATCGCCGCGGTGCGGGTGCCGCCGTCGGCCTGGATCACGTCGCAGTCGACGGTGATCTGCTTCTCGCCCATGGCCGGCAGGTTGGTGACGGCGCGCAAGGATCGCCCGATCAGCCGCTGGATCTCCTGCGTCCGCCCCGAGGGCTTGCCGGAATTGATCTCGCGGCGGGTGCGCTCGTGCGTCGCGCGCGGCAGCATCGAATACTCGGCCGTCACCCAGCCCTTGCCGGAGCCGCGCAGCCAGTGCGGCCCGCGCTCTTCGAGGGAGGCGGTGCACAGCACCTTGGTCTCGCCGAAGGTCACGAGGCAGGAGCCTTCCGCGTAGCGGGCGACCGACCGTTCCAGCGTGACCGTGCGCAACTCGTCGGCCGCGCGCTTCGAGGGCCGCATGCGGCGTTCTCCCGGTTCGAAATTCCGAGCCGGGTGCTTAGGCTGCGTCGCCTCGGGCGGCAACCCGACGCGCCGCAACGTCATCGCATCGCCGACGGATTGATCCGCGGGCTTCGCCGGGACACAATCGCCGGGCAGGAACCGCGCGTGACCGAGTTTTCGAGATCCATTTCCCAACCTCCGCAGGTGCAGGCGCTCGCCGCGCTGAACGAGCGCGCCCGCGAGATCTTCCGACAGATCGTCGAGGGATACCTGTCCACCGGCGAGCCGATGGGATCGCGCAACCTCGCACGCATCCTGCCGATGGCCCTGTCGCCGGCCTCGATCCGCAACGTGATGTCCGACCTGGAGCAGGCCGGGCTGATCTTCGCCCCGCACACCTCCGCCGGGCGCCTGCCGACGGAGCTGGGCCTGCGCTTCTTCGTCGACGCGATGCTGGAGCTCGGCGACGTCGGGCGCGAGGAGCAGGAGCGGATCGAGGCGCAGATGCGCGCCGCCGCCTCCGGCCACACCTTCGCGTCGGTGCTGGCCGAGGCGTCGAGCCTGCTCTCGGGCGTCTCGCGCGGCGCCGGCGTGGTGCTGACGACCAAGACCAACGTGCAGCTCAAGCACATCGAGTTCGTGCGGCTCGACCCGGCCCGCGCCCTGGTGGTGCTCGTCTCCGACGACGGCTCGGTGGAGAACCGCCTGCTCGACCTGCCGCCGGGCCTGCCCGCAAGCGCGCTGCAGGAGGCTTCGAACTACCTCAATGCCCGGTTGCACGGCCGCACCCTCGGGGGCCTGCGCGCCGAGATCGAAGCGGGCCGGCAGGCGATGAAGCGCGAGCTCGACGCCATCACCGAGCGGCTGGTCGACGCCGGGCTTGCCGTCTCGGTCGGGCCCACCGAGGCACGCCAGCTGATCGTGCGCGGCCAGGCCAACCTGCTCGACGACCTGCGCGCGATCGAGGATCTGGAGCGGATGCGGCTGCTGTTCTCGGACCTCGAGACGCAGAAGGACGTGATCGACCTGCTCGCCCGCGCCGAGGGCGGCGACGGGGTACGGATCTTCATCGGCTCGGAGAACAAGCTGTTTTCGCTCTCCGGCTCCTCGCTGATCGCCGCCCCGTTCCGCGACGGTTCGCAGACGATCGTCGGCGTGGTCGGCGTCATCGGCCCGACCCGGCTCAACTACGCCCGCATCGTCCCGATGGTGGACTACACCGCGCGGGTGGTCTCGCGGATGATGGACCGCGGGACGTAACTTTTCGCCAGGCAGGTAACGTGCGGTCGTCGGCGTGCTCGATCGATCGCGGGGTCCTTCTCCCAGTGGGAGAAGGACAGGATGAGGGGCGTGACCTCTCCGGAGATGTCACACCCCTCACCCCAACCCTCTCCCTATGGGAGAGGGGGCAGGCGGCGCTTCTTTCGGCCTCAGCCGCGGATCACGTCCACGATCTGGTAGGTGTCCGGATCGACGATGACGATGTCGTCGTCCACGAGGACGTAGCTGTAATCCTCGTATTCCGGGGCCAGCTCGACGATCGCCGGCGGGAGCCGGTGCAGTTCGTAGCTGCGAGCGATGGCCGTTCCGACCGTGAGCGCGAAGGCGCCGGCCGCCAGCCGCGGCACGCCGCTGCGGAACAGGTCCTGGCGGAACCGGGTGCGCTCGGCGCCGCCGAGACGCCCGTAGGCGCCTCGGGCCTCGCCGCCGCCACGCGGACCGCGGGCGCCGCGATCGGGACGTCCGTCACGCTCGCCGCGAGCGCCCGGTCCGTCGCGGTCGCCACGTCCATCGCGGGCTCCGGGGCCGTCACGATCACCCCGGCCGTCACGGGCGCCAGGACCGTCGCGGTCGCCACGTCCTTCGCGCGCGCCATCGCGGTCACCGCGCGCGCCCGCCTTGTCGTCGCGCGCGCCGGGCTTGCCGCCCGGACCGTCCTCGCGCATCGCACCGCCGGGGCCGCCCTGGCCGAAGGCCGTCGCCGTGCCCAGCACCAGGACCGCGGCCGTCACCGTTCCGCGAAAGATCTTGTTCATGGCGTTCGAATCCGTCCCATTCTTGATGAAAGGCCGCGTCCTTCGCCGACCGGCGACGTCACCGGCCCGAAACGGCACAGTGCCGGAAAGCGTTCCGTCGTGCCGCGCCGCCCGAGCGAGGGTGCGAGACGCCGTCGCGAGACGCGTGTGACGGCGGCGGTGGGCCGTCCCGCCCGAAGGGTTTCGCACCCTAGGCGGCTCCCCTCCCCGCCTGTAACTTCGCCGGTATCAAGAATGCGCCGTCCCAAGGACGGAGACAGGGAGCCAGCATGTCCGACTCGATCGGGATCGCGCCATCCGCCGAAGACGTGGCGGCCGACCGCCGCCGCCGCATCAAGGCGATCGTCGCGTCGTCTTCGGGTAACTTGGTCGAGTGGTACGACTTCTACTGCTACGCCTTCTTCGCGATCTACTTCGCCTCGTCGTTCTTCCCGAAGGGCGACTCCACCAGCCAGCTACTGCAAACCGCCGGCATCTTCGCCGTGGGATTCTTCATGCGGCCGATCGGCGGCTGGCTGTTCGGGCGCATCGCCGACCGCGTCGGGCGCCGCACCTCGATGGTCATCTCCGTGATGATGATGTGCGTCGGCTCGCTGTTCATCGGCCTGCTGCCGACCTACGAGACCGTCGGCGCCGCCGCCCCCGTCCTGCTGCTGCTGGCGCGCATGCTCCAGGGCCTCTCGGTCGGCGGCGAGTACGGCACCAGCGCCACCTACATGAGCGAGGTCGCGCTCAAGGGTCAGCGCGGCTTCTTCGCCTCGTTCCAATACGTGACGCTGATCGGCGGTCAGCTGCTCGCCTCGCTGGTGCTGATCGTGCTGCAGTTCGCGATGACCGAGGCCCAGCTCCACAGCTACGGCTGGCGGATCCCGTTCTTCATCGGCGCAGGTGCGGCCGTCGTCGCGCTGTATCTGCGCCGCTCGCTCGCCGAGACCGCGGGCTCCGACAAGGAGAACGCCGGCACCTTCTCCGAGCTCGCCAAGCATTGGCGCGCGTTCTGCGTGGTGCTGGCCTACACGGCTGGTGGTTCTTTGGTGTTCTACACCTTCACCACGTACATGCAGAAGTACCTCGTCAACACCGCGCACTTCGACAAGGGCACCGCCTCGCGCACGATGACCGCGGTGCTGCTGGTCTACATGCTGGTGCAGCCGGCCTTCGGCGCGCTGTCCGACAGGATCGGGCGCAAGGCCAACATGCTGCTCTACAGCGGCCTCGGCACGCTGATGGTGGTGCCGCTGATGACGGCGATCGGCGCGACGCAGGACCCCTACGTCGCCTTCGGCCTGATCACCCTCGGGCTTCTGGCGGTGAGCTTCTACACGGGCATCAGCGGCATCGTGAAGGCGGAGCTGTTCCCGACCAAGGTCCGCGCGCTCGGCGTCGGCCTGTCCTACGCGCTGGCCAACGCCACCTTCGGCGGCACCGCCGAATACGTGGCGTTGTGGTTCAAGGAGGCGGGGATGGAATCGAGCTTCTTCTGGTACGTCACCATCCTGCTGGCCATCGCCTTCGTCGCCTCGCTGATCATGCCGAACCCGAAGGTCCACGGCTATCTCGACGGCGACGGCACGGTGGAGGAGGCGCTGGGCGCCAAGGGCCGGCTGGCGCGGGCGTAGCAGGTTTCCCTCCCCCCGCAGGGGGGAGGGAAGCGCCTGCGCTACTTGATCACCGCGCAGCCGATGCGGTCGCCCGCGCCGCCGATCGGCTGGGTGGCGTGGTCGTCCTCCTTGGCGTGGACGATGAGCGCCGACCCGTCGCCGTCCTTGAGGCCGCCGTCGCCGGTCAGCGGGGTCTCGCTCGAGACCTCGGCGTTCACCGAGCCGTCGGCCGCCGCGTAGACGTTGGGCAGGTCGCCCTCGTCCGGGCCGTCCGGATTGAGCAGGCCGTGCTTGCTCTGGTCGTGGTTCACGTGGGCCTTGGAGTTCATGAACTTCTCGGTGTCGGAGCAGTCGCCGACCGCGTGGAAGTGGATGCCGTGCCAGCCGGGCGGCAGGCCGCCGGCCTTGATCGCGATCCGCATCACCAGCGCGTTGGCGCCGTCGCGGATCGTCAACGTCCCGATCGGCTCGCCCTTGTTGTTCTTGATCTCGCCGTCGAAGGTCTGGGGCGCCGCGGCCGGGGCCGCCTCGGGGGCCGGCGCGGTCTGCGCGAGCGCTCCGCTCGCGCCGGATGCGAAGCCCGCAAGGGCTCCGAGCATAAGGGCTGCGCGCAACGGCAGGGTGCGTGTCATATGATGGCTCTCCTCTCCACGTCGGGCTAGTTAAGCTCTCGCCCGGTCGTCCGACAGGGGTTTGTTCGATTGCGCCGCCCGAGGCGGCAGAACCATCCGTGACCCAACCCCGATGACGCGAGACAGGATCAGGGCCGACCTCATGCTGGTCGAGCACGGCCATTTCGAGAGCCGCGCGCGGGCGCAGGCCGCCATCGCCGCCGGCCTCGTGCGGGCCGACGGCCGGCCCGTGACCCGCGCCTCCGAACGGCTGCCGCCCGGCGCGGCGATCGAGGCCGCCGCCGCCCACCCCTTCGTCTCGCGCGGCGGCCTGAAGCTCGAGGCGGCTTTGGACGCCTTCGGCGTGGACCCGGCCGGGCTGCCCTGCCTCGACGTCGGCGCCTCCACCGGCGGCTTCACCGACCTTCTGCTGCGCCGCGGCGCGGCCCACGTCACCGCGGTCGACGTCGGGCACGGCCAGCTCCACGCGAGCCTGGCCGCCGACCCGCGGGTGACGAACCGCGAGGGCGCCGACATCCGCACCCTCGCGCCGGGCAGCCTCGACCCCGCTCCGCGCCTCGCCGGCATCGACGTGAGCTTCATCGCGCTCCGCTTCGTGCTGCCGGCTGTGGCGGGGCTGCTGGCGCCGGGTGCGCCGTTGATCGCGCTGATCAAGCCGCAATTCGAGGCCGGCCGCGGGCGCGTCGGCCGCGGCGGCATCGTCCGCGACGAAGCCGTCCACGCCGAGGTGTGCGAGGCGGTGCGCGCGACGCTCGCCGACCTCGGCTTCACGATCCTCGGCCTGATCCCCTCCCCCGTCCGGGGCGGGGACGGCAACACCGAGTTCCTCGTCGGCGCCCGCGCCGCCGGCGCCACCGCCGCTCCCCCCGAAAGACCCGATGACCGAATCTGAAACCGTCACGATCCGCCGCCTCGGCGCGCGCGGGGACGGCATCGCCGACGACGGCACCGCGATCGCCTTCGCGCTGCCGGGCGAGCGCGTCGCGATCCGGCGCGACGGCGCGCGCGGCGAGCTTCTCGGCATCGAGGCGCCCTCGCCCGACCGGATCGCGCCGATCTGCCCGTATTTCACCCGCTGCGGCGGCTGCGCGACCCAGCACCTGGCGCCTGCGCCTTACGCCGCGTGGAAATCCGGGCAGGTCGCCAACGCCCTGGCGCAGGCCGGGCTCGACCGCCCCCTCGATCCGCTGGTGGATGCGCATGGCGAAGGCCGCCGCCGCATCACCCTGCACGTCCGCGAGGTCGAGGGCCGGGCCGAGGCCGGGCTGATGGCCGCGCGCAGCCACGCCCTGGTGGCGATCGACCATTGCCCGATCACCGTGCCGGCCCTGCACCGCGCCCCCGAGGTCGCGCGGGCGCTCAGCGCCCCCCTCGGCCACGGGCGAAAGCCCCTCGACGTCGCGGTGACCGCGACCGAGGCCGGGCTCGACGTGGACCTGCGCGGCCACGGCCCCGTCGAGGCGGGGGTGCGCGCCACGCTGGTGCGGCTCGCCGGCGCGCTCGATCTCGCCCGGCTGTCGCTGCACGGCGACGTGGTGGTGGAGCGCAAGGCCGTCACCGTGGTCTCGGGCGATACGCGGCTGCATCCGCCGCCGGGCGGCTTCCTTCAGGCGACGGCGGCCGGCGAGACGGCGCTGACCGGGCTGGTGCGCGACGCCTTCGCGAAGAAGACCAAGCGCGCGATCGACCTGTTCTCGGGCTGCGGCCCCTTCACCTTGGGCGTGGCCCGCGTCAGCAACGTCCACGCCGTCGAGAGCGAGGCCGGCGCGCTCGCCGGCATCGAGCGCTCCTACCGCAGCGCGCAGGGGCTGAAAGGCATCACCACGGAGACCCGCGACCTGTTCCGCCGGCCGGTCCTCGCCCACGATCTCAACGATTACGACGCCGTCGTCTTCGACCCACCCCGGGCGGGCGCGCAGGCGCAGGTGAAGCAGATCGCCGAATCGAAGGTGCCGCTCACTGTGGGCGTGAGCTGCGACGCCGGCACCTTCTCCCGCGACGCGGCGACCCTCGTCGCGGCCGGCTTCAGCCTGGAGCGGGTCACCCCCGTCGACCAGTTCCGGTACTCGGGCCACGTCGAGATGGTCGGCGTGTTCCGCCGGGCGGTCGCTGTCCGGCGCCGGCTCTAACAGGCTGCTGAAAAAGTCCCGAGATGGAGAAAGACGTTCTCCTGCCGCAGGCACTCGCGGGCCGAGCCCCCACGATCGAGAACCGTCGAGACGCGAGAACCGCCCCATTCTCTAACAAATGGTGTGATTCGGAGATGATTGTTCTACCTCGCCCGACTTTTTCAGCAGCCTGCTAAAGCGTTTTCCAGCAAGGTGGACGCCGGCTCGCGTGAAGAAGACGCGACCACACCGACAAGGAGGAGCGTCTTCCAGAACGGTGGAGGCCGGGTCGCGTGAAGACAACGCTCTTGCGAGCGGCACGACGACGAGCGCATGCGCTCCGGGTCGTCCTTGCGCCGTCCGGTCCGCGCCTTCGGAGAACCAAGTCCACGCCGGCCGGTTCTCTCCGCGGGGGTCGCGGACGAGCGGCAAGCGTGATGCGTTACTACATCGACACGGACGACGGCGACGCCCGCGTGATCGACGAGGCCGGGTTCGACCTTCCGGGACCGCTCGAAGCCCGCACGACGGCGATCGACGCCCTGCCCGACATGGCGCGACAGAAGATCCCGAACGGCGACGACCGCACCTTCACCGTGAGCGTGCGCAACGAGGCCGGCGGGGTGATCTACAGCGCGGAACTGGTGATGACCGGCACCTGGCACATCCCCCGGCCTCAGGAGGGGTAGACCCGATGTCCGCGATGAGAGGAGCGCAGCGCCGGCTACGACCGGTCGGCCTCGGCCGTCACGAACGAAAGGCAGCGCGCGCGGGCCTGCGGGTCCTTGATGCGATCGAAGGCGCGGACCAGGGCCAACGTCTCGGCATCGCGGGATTCGTGCTCGCCCGGCGAAAAGAATGTGCTGACCGGCTCGTCGAGCGTGCGCGCGATCCGCTCCAGGCTCGCGCGCGCTAGGGATTCGTGAACGCCTGGCTTCTTCACACGATGACCCCTTGGGCTCGGTCTCCTACGGAGCCAATCAGTTGATTTGCACTCCGGCCGCCTTCGGCCCGAGCTCATGGGCGAGGTGGCGCCCGAGGACGACGAGGGCCTGTCGAACGATCTCGGCGGTCTCGTCGTTCCCCGTCGCCTCCGCTTCCAGGTAGGCGGCGGAGAAGTCGTCGACGATCGCGTCGAGCGCGTCGGCGCTCATGTCCGCCAGAAGCGTCCGGGCGGCGGAGGCGGGCGTCGCCGACGCCGTGGCCCGCGTCGGCGCGGCGATCTGCGTGTGGGAGGATCGTATCGCCGCGCGCGACCGCTCGATCGCGGAACGGGACCGTTCCATCAGATCGTTCGCATCGCCGATCCGTCGGCGACTCTGCCGTATCTGCGCGGCGAGGATCGCCTTCTCGCACCAAGACGCCATCATCAACCGGCTCTCACAACTCATACGATCCATCGTCGCGCGCGGGTGGAGGTCGGCGGCTTCGGCTCGCACCGGATCTCGGCACGATGGTAACGAGCGCCGGGCCTCGCAACGTCGCGCCATCCGCGCCTGCGACGGTTCTGCCGACACCCCGAACAGTGAGATCCTGGCGGAGGTCACGAGCGCGTGATTTCGGACGTAAGCGATCGCGTATGCGATCCGGGACGGCACTAACATGGATCAGCGCCGACGCTCACGTTTTCGTGATTGAAGTCCTACGCTTAGAACAGAGTCCCCTGCTCGTCCTCGTCGCTGGAGCGCGGCTTCTCTGCGGCGGGCAGGTCCGGCGGCGTCGGCGCCGGACGGGGGCGCCCGACGGGCGCGATCAGCGCCGCGTCGTCGTTGCGCACGGCGTTCACCCGGTCGGAGACGGGATCGAGGCGGAGCCATTCGTCGGGGCACGGGCGGCAGAGGGCCGCCGCCTCGGCCTGGTCCACGTCGCGCGTGTCGAGCCAGGGCGCGACCTGCTCGGGCGAGAGGATCGCCGGCATCCGGTCGTGGACCGCCGCCATGGTGCCGTTCGCCCCGGTGGTGACGATGGCCGCCGTGTCGATCTCAGAGCCGTCCGCCCCGAGCCAGGATTCCCACAGGCCGGCGAGCGCCATCGGGGCGCCGTCCGCGCGCGAGATCGCGAAGGGCGTCCGCACGGTGTTGCGGCCTGTGCCCTCGCGGCGCCATTCGTAGAAGCCGTCGGCCAGGAAGACGCAGCGCCGGTGGCGCACCGCGCCGCGGAAGGTCGGCTTCTCCAGGATGGTCTCGACCCGGGCGTTGATCACCAGCGGAAAGGTCTTGGGGTCCTTGAGCCAGCTCGGCCAGAAGCCCCAGCGCACCAGCCGGAAGTGCCGCGCCCCGCCCTCGCCGACGACGATCGGCACCGGCTGCGTCGGGGCCACGTTGTAGCGCGGCGGGAAGTTCGGGCGCTCGGGGTAGTCGTAGAATTCGGCGAAGAGTTCGGGCGCCTGGGCGATGAAGAAGCGTCCGCACATTCCCAGGGGCTCCTGTCCGCCGGCGACGCTCGCCTTCTCGCGACGCTCGCCTTTCGCGACGTTCGCACTGCCGCGGCGCGCGACGGCAGCCTACAGCCACTTCTTCCAGCGGAAGAACACGTAGGGCAGCACGGCGGCGACCACCATCATCACCACCGCCATCGGGTAGCCGAAGCTCCATTCCAGCTCCGGCATCGCCTTGAAGTTCATCCCGTAGATCGAGGCGATCAGCGTCGGGGGCATGAACACCACCGCCATGACCGAGAACAGCTTGATGATGTTGTTCTGCTCGAGGTTCACCAGCCCGAGCGTCGCGTCGAGCAGGAACTGGATCTTCGAGGACAGGAAGGTCGCGTGCTCTTCCAGCGACTGCAGGTCGCGCAGCGTCGAGCGCACGTCCTCGCGCAGCTCGCGCGGCGCCTTGGCGGTCCGGTAGGTGGCCGACAGCGAGAGCAGGATGCGCTCCATCGAGACCAGGCTCTCGCGCTGCTTGGAGATCAGGTCGCCGTGGCGGCCGAGCGCCCGCAGCGTGTCCTGGAGCGCGGTGTTCCGGGCGGAGGGGTCGTCCTGGACCTCGAAGATCTTGCCCGAGAGCCGGTCGATGCGCTCGCCCTGGAGCTGGAGCACGTCGGCGGCCCGGTCGATCACCGCCTCGATCAGGCCGGCGAGGATGGTCTCGCCCGAAGGCGTCCCCGTCGGCCCGCTCCCGGTCGCCCGGCCGGCGCGCTGGGTGTACATCCGGAACGCCTGCGGCTCCTCGTAGCGCACCGTCACCAGCTTGCGGCCCTGCAGGATGAAGGTGATGCCGGCGAGCCCCGGATCCTCCGAATCGCTGACCTTCGAGAGCACGCGCCCGGTCATGTAGCGGGCGCCGTCCTCGACGTAGAGCAGCTCCGACGGCTCGATGTCCTTCATCTCCTCCCGGGTCGGCACCTGGATGCCCATGAAGGCCTCGACCTTCAGGTCCTCCTCCCGCGTCGGCTTGATCATGTCGAGCCAGACGGTGTCGTCGGGGATCGCGTCCTGCAGTTCGAGGGGGCGGCGCTCCAGCAGCATCTGGCCGGTGCCGGTGACCGGCTGGTGGATGAAGATCACGAAGGGCGAACCTGGGGATGGGCGCTCGGGCGAGCGCGTCTTTGGGTTTCGCGCTCAGTCGAGCGCGTCTCTTTGCCTTGCGCTCAATCGAGCGCGTGGGGCGGCGGCGTGCTTGCATCCGGCACGAAGAAGTCCGGCGCAAGGGGCACGCCGGCGGTGACGCGGTATTGCGAAAAATCCGTGACGCCGTTCTGCGACAGGAACGTGTCGTCGATCAGGAATTGGCCGGTGATCTCGCGAGCCGGCTTCAGAAACAGCGCGTGGGCCGCGTCCGCGACGATCTCGGGCGTCCGGCTCGCCCGCATCAGGGCCTCGCCGCCGAGCAGGTTGTTGACCGCGGCCGTCGCGATCGTGGTCCGCGGCCACAGCGCGTTCACCGCGATGCCCGACCTGCGCAGCTCGCCCGCGAGCCCGAGCACGCACAGCGACATGCCGAACTTCGCCATGGTGTAGGCGAGGTGCGGCGAAAACCACTTCTCCGCCATGTCGAGGGGCGGCGAAAGCATCAGGATGTGCGGGTTGTCCGCCTTCTCCAGGTAGGGAAGCGCGTATTTCGAGACCATGTAGGTGCCGCGCGTGTTGATCTGATGCATCAGGTCGAAGCGCTTCATCTCGGTCTGCTTCGTCGGGGTCAGCGAGATCGCGCTGGCGTTGTTGACCACGATGTCGACGCCGCCGAACGTCTCCGCGGCGCGTGCGAAGGCTTGGCGCACCGAATCCTCGTCGCGCACGTCGACCACCAGCGGCAGCGCCCGGCCGCCGGCCGCCTCGATCGCCGCGGCCGCGGTATGGATCGTGCCCTCGAGCTTGGGGTGCGGCGTCTCGGTCTTGGCCGCGATCACCACGTTGGCCCCGTCGCGGGCCGCGCGCAGGCCGATGGCGAGCCCGATGCCGCGCGAGGCTCCGGTGATGAACAGGGTCTTCTTGGCCAGGGTGCCGGTCATCGCGTCCTCCGCGGGTTCGTGTCGAGGATTCGTGTCACGGCGCGATCCGGAAGCGGGCGGGCCGCGTCCCGTCGGCATCCGTGAAACCGTATTCCGCCGCGACGTCGCCGGCGTGGATCACCAAGCCGGTCCGGGCGATCACGCCGGGGTCGGCGGCGAGCGCCGCCAGGGCGCGGCCGGCGTAGAGCGGGCTCTCGGTGGCGAGCGCACCCTGCCCGAGGTCGCAGACGCGCTCGGTGCGCACGAAGCCCGGCGAGAGCGCGAGCGCCGTCACGCCGTGCGGGCGCAGTTCCTCTCCGAAGGCGAAGGCGAGGCGGTTCGTCGTCGCCTTGGCGAGGTCGTAGTAGACGTCGCCGAGGTAGCCCTCCGCGGTGCCGAAGGAGACCAGCGCGATCAGCCCCGACCCGGCCGCGACCATCGCCGGCGCCACCGCGCGGGCGAGCAGCAGCCCGGGATAGGGGCCGACGCGGGCGAACTCCGCGAACGGCTCCGCCGACCGGCGCCAGAACGGCGTGCCCCAGCCGGTCCCGTCCGGGTAGCTTTCGCCGTCGTAGCCCTCGTTGCCGCCCCAGACGCTCGACACCGCCACGTCGATGCGGCCGAAGCGGCGCAGTGTCCAGTGCACGAGTTCGTCGACGGCGCGCTCGCTGGTGTGGTCGCAGAGGTAGTGGTGCCCGTCGCCGCCGGCCGCGTCGACCTCGCGGCTGGTGTCCTCGATCGATTCGGAGCGCTGCTCGGTGCGCGGCCCGGTCTCGCTGGAGCGGGCGGTGACGACGACCGTGGCGCCGGCCTCGCCGAGCGCCCGGGCGATGCCCCGCCCGACGCCGCGCGAGGCGCCCGCCACGAGGCAGACCTTCTGGCTGAGGTCCGGCTTCACGACCTCGGGCCGGGCTTCGACCGGGCGAGGAACGACCGGAACGCGCCCTGCGCCTCCTCCGTGCGCAGCTGCCGGTCGAACGCCTCGGCCTCGGCGTCCAAAGCCGCCTCGACCTGGGCCTGATCCCCGCGGATCAGCTTTCGCGATGCGGCGAGGGCGCCCCGCGGCAGTGCGGCGAGGCGCGCGGCTTGGGCGAGCGCGTGCTCCAGCAGCATGTCGGAGGGCATCACCGCGTTGACGAGGCCGAGCGATTCGGCCGCGTCCGCCCCGAACATCTCGGAAAGTAGCAGCAGCTCGGTCGCCTTGAGGCGCCCGACCCGCCGCGGCAGCAGGTAGCTCGAGGCCGCCTCCGGCACGAGGCCGAGCTCGACGAACGGCATGCGGAAGCGTGCCGCCGGGCTCGCGTAGACGAGGTCGCAATGCAGCGTCAGCGTCGTGCCGATGCCCACCGCGATCCCGTCCACCGCCGCGACCATCGGCGTCGCCGTGCGCGCCAGCTGGCGGATGAAGCGGAGCGAGGGCGCTTCGCTGAACGCCTTCTCCGCCCGCGTGACGAAGTCGGCGATGTCGTTGCCGGCGCAGAAGCTGCCGGGCATTCCGGAGAACACCACCGCCCCGATGGCGTCCGACGCGTCGGCGGAGGCCAGCGCCTCGCGCATCGCGTCGTACATCGCCCCGGTCAGCGCGTTCTTCTTCTCGGGCCGGTTCAGGACGATCGAGCGGACGCCGTCCGCTCCGTCGGTGATCGTGATCTGCTCGCTCATGTCCGCCTCCCCGGTTCGTTCCAAATCGCGCCGCGAACCGCACCGCTTCCGTCCCAACCCCGTCATCCCGGGGCGCCGCAGGCGAGCCCGGGATCCAGAGCCGCCAACCGTGCTCGAAAAGGCGCCACCTGCGGTTCTGGATTCCGGGCTCCGCTGCGCGGCCCCGGAATGACGGGCGAGGACCTTGACGTCACCCCGTCAGAACCGCGCCCGCGTCGTCCAGAAACCCGCCGCCGTCGATCACCACCTGGGCCAGGCCTTCCGTCGCCGGCAGCAGGTTCTCGGCGAAGAAGCGCGCCAGCGCGATCCGCCCGGCATGGGCCGGGTCGGTCTCTCCGGCCTTCAGGGCGGCGCGTGAGGCCAGCGCCTCGCGGGCGAGGCAGGCCGCGCCCTGGGCCAGGCCGAACAGGCGCAGATACGGGGTCGCGCCGGCGAGCGCCGCCTCCGGCCGGTTGGACCTGAGGCTCGCGAGCTGATGGCTCGTCGCCTGGTCGAGGGCTTCGATGCCGGCGCGCAGCCGCGCCGGGGCGTGACCGAGGTCGGAGTCGGCGGCCTTGAGCAGGGATTCGGCGACCCGGCGCATGGCGGCGATCTGCGCCCGCACCGTGGCTCCGTCGTTCAGCGGCAGCTTGCGGCCGGTCAGGTCGATCGCCTGGATGCCGTTGGTGCCCTCGTAGATCCCGAGGATGCGGGCGTCGCGCATCGCTTGCGCCGCGCCGGTCTCCTCGACGAAGCCCATGCCGCCATGCACCTGCACGCCGAGCGAGGCGACGTCGTTGGCGATGTCGGTGGAGAAGGCCTTGGCCACCGGCGTCAGCAGCGAGGCGCGGTCGAGCGCCGCCTTGCCTTCCGGCCCCTCGGCGGCGTCGAGGGCGGCCGCGGTGAGGTAGCAGATGCCGCGGGCGGCTGCGGTGTAGGCCTTCATCGTCAGCAGCATGCGCTGCACGTCCGGGTGGGCGACGATCGGGCTCGCCTCGGCGGAGCCCGCCGCTTTTCCTTGCCTGCGCTCGCGGGCGTAGGCGAGCGCCCGCTGCGTCGCCGCCTCGGCGACGCCGACGCCCTGCAGCCCGACCCCGAGGCGGGCGTTGTTCATCATCGTGAACATGCAGGCGAGCCCGCGATTCTCCTCGCCGACGAGCCAGCCGGTGGCGCCGCCCCGGTCGCCGAACGCCATCGAGCAGGTCGGCGAGGCGTGGATGCCGAGCTTGTGCTCCAGCCCCGAGCAGCGCAGGTCGTTCTCCGACCCGTCGGGGAGCACCTTCGGCACCAGGAACAGCGAGATGCCGCGGGTGCCCGACGGCGCGTCCTTGAGGCGGGCGAGCACGAGGTGGACGACGTTGTCGGCCATGTCGTGGGCGCCGTACGTGATGTAGATCTTCGAGCCGACGATGCGGTAGCTGCCGTCGCCGGCCGGCTCCGCGCGGGTGCGCAGGGCGGCGAGGTCCGAGCCGGCCTGCGGCTCGGTCAGGTTCATCGTCGCGGTCCACTCGCCGGAGACGAGCTTGCCGAGGTAGCGCGCCTTCAGGTCCTCGGAGCCGTGCGCCGCCAGCGCCTCGATGCCGCCGGCGGTCAGCAGCGGGCACAGGCCGAAGGCGAGGTTGGCGCCGTTCCACATCTCTGTGCAGGCGGCGTCGAGCACCTGCGGCAGGCCCTGGCCGCCATGGTCCGGGTCGGCGGTGAGCCCGTTCCAGCCACCGGCGACGAAGGTCTTGTAGGCGGCGGCGAACCCCGGTGCCATGGTGACCACGCCGTTCGAAAGCGTCGCGCCGTGGCGGTCGCCGACGCGGTTCAGCGGCGCCAGCACGTCGCCCGCGAGCCGCCCGGCCTCGGTCAGGATGGCGTCCGCGTCCTCGACGCTCACCGCGCCGGCGCCGTCGAGGCCGGCGACGTGGCGCAGGGTGAACATCATCTCGGATACGGGCGCGCGGTAGCTCATCGGCATGTCCTCCCGCCCGGCGCGGTTCGCCCGCGCCTCGGCGTCTCGTTTGACCGTCGCCGCGGGGCCGCGTTAGTGCAGCCCCCGAAAGACCCGGCCGCCGGCTTTCCGCGCAGCCCGACCCCTCTTCCGTGAAAGGCGCTTCGGCCCACGCCCTCCGCTGACGGCATACGCCCGAACCGGCCCCGCCGTCACCGCCGGAGATGGTTTATATATGAACGATCTCGCGTCAATCCCTGCGCCCGGCGCGACGACCCAGCTTTCCAGCGACGGAGCGGGCGTGGCGGAGGCCGCGCGCCTGATCCGGGCCGGCGCCTGCGTCGCGTTCCCGACCGAGACCGTCTACGGCCTCGGCGCCGACGCCACCGACGCCGAGGCGGTCGCCGGGATCTTCGCGGCGAAGGCGCGCCCCCGCTTCAACCCGCTGATCGCGCATCTGCCGGACCGTGCGGCCGCCGAGGCCGAGGGTCGTTTCGACGCCTTCGCGCTGCGCCTTGCCGAGGCGTTCTGGCCCGGTCCCCTGACCCTGGTGGTGCCGGCGACCGGCGGCACCCGCGTCTGCGACCTGGCGCGGGCCGGCCTGCCGAGCGTCGCGCTGCGGGTGCCGTCGAACCCGCTCGCCCGCGACCTGCTCGCCGCGGTCGGGCGGCCCGTCGCGGCGCCCTCGGCGAACCGCTCGGGCCGGGTCAGCCCGACGCGGGCCGACCACGTCCTCGCCGACCTCGACGGGCGGATCGCCGCCGTGCTCGATGGCGGCGAGACCCCGGTCGGCGTCGAGTCGACGGTGATCGCCTGCCTCAGCGGGCCGCCGCGTCTGCTCCGGCCCGGCGGCATCACCCGCGCAGCGATCCTGTCGGTTCTCGGGACGGCGCTCGACGCCTCGGCGCCGGACGCCGCGGCCCGGCCCGTCGGCCCGGGGCTTCTCGCCTCGCACTACGCCCCGCGCGCGCGCCTGCGCCTCGATGCGACGGCGATCGAGCCCGACGAGGCGGTGCTGCTGTTCGGAGCCTCGCGGCCCGCCGGGATCGCGCAGGCGCGGGCCGTGCTGAACCTCAGCCCGCGCGGCGATCTCGCGGAAGCCGCCGCCCGGCTGTTCGCGGCGTTGCGCGACCTCGACGCCTACGGCGCGGCGACGATCGCGGTGTCGCCGATCCCCGCGGACGGCCTCGGCGAGGCGATCCTCGACCGCCTCGGACGGGCCGCGGCGCCGCGCTGAAATAATTGTTGCGCGTCGCGGAACCGATGCGTGGGCGGGGTGTTTCCCATCCACGAAGGCCAGTTCAGCCCCCAATGGCCTTTTCCCTTTCAGGCTCGGAGCAATCCGAGCCTTTTTTCTTGCGTGCTGTCCTCAGGCGGCCCCGGCGCGATGGCCGGAGCCGCCGGCGCGGATCAGCCCGCGAGCTTGGCGGCGATCCCGGCCACGTGCCGGCCCTGGAACTTCGCCCCGTCGAGTTCCACCGCGCTCGGCTGGCGCGATCCGTCGCCGCCCGCGATCGTGCTGGCGCCGTAGGGCGTGCCGCCCGCCACCGTGCCGACGTCGTTCATCCCCTGGAACGCGTAGGGCAACCCGACGATCACCATGCCGTGGTGCAGGAGCACGGTGTGGAAGCTGGTGATCGTCGTCTCCTGCCCGCCATGCTGCGTGGCGGTGGAGGTGAACACCGAGCCGACCTTGCCGACCAGCGCGCCCTTCGCCCAGAGGGCGCCGGTCTGGTCGATGAACTGCTTCATCTGCGCGGCCATGTTGCCGTAGCGGGTCGGCGTCCCGAAGATGATCGCGTCGTAGTCGGCGAGCTCGTCGGGCTGGGCGATCGGGGCGGACTGGTCGAGCTTGTAGTGCGACTGCCGCGCGACCTCCTCCGGCACCAGCTCGGGCACGCGCTTCACGTGCACCTCGGCGCCGGTCTTGCGGGCGCCCTCGGCGGCGGCGTGGGCAAGCGTCTCCACGTGGCCCCAGGAGGAATAGTACAGCACCAGGATCTTGGTCATCGTCGGCTTCCGTTCGCAGGGCCGGGCGGCCGGGCCGGGATCGGCGGCCGCCTCGCCCTGGCTGCAAGATCGTCCCGGCCGGGCCTTGCGCAAATGCCCCAATCTGCAAGAACGGTCTTGCATGCGTGCAAGGTCGAGAGATGGCGAGGCCCTGGGACGACTTCCGCCTGGTCAAGGCCATCGCCGACCACGGCGGGCTGACGGCGGCCGCAACGCGGCTCGGCATCAACCACTCGACGGCGTTCCGGCGCCTGACGGCGATCGAGGCGGCGCTCGGCACCCGCCTGTTCGAGCGCGCGCGCACCGGCTACGCGGCGACGCAGGCCGGGACCGCCATGGTCGCGGCGGCCGGCGCCATGGAGGAGACCGCGTCGCAGTTCGCGCGCGAGGTCGCCGGGCGCGCCTCCGAACCCACCGGCCAGCTCCGGGTCACCGCGCCGTCGGGCCTCGTCACCGACCTGCTGATGCCGATCTTCGCCGCGTTCCGCGCGCACCGCCCGGGCATCCACCTCGACGTGGTGGTGTCCGACGACGCGCTGAACCTCTCGCGCCGGGACGCGGACGTGGCGGTGCGCGCCAGCAACGACCCGTCGCCCAACCTGTTCGGGCGCCGCCTCGCGACCCTCGGCTGGGCGCTCTACGGCCGCGCCGACCGAGCGGAAGCGGACCCGCGCCGGGCGGATTGGGTGACGCTGTCGGAGGCGGTCGGCGACGGGCGGTTCCTGCGCTTCGTCGCCGAGCACGGCGACCCGGAGCGCATCACGCTTCGGCTCAACACGGTGACCGGACTGTGCGAGGCGGTGGAGGCCGGCATCGGGATCGGGCTGCTGCCCTGCCTCAGCGCCGACGCGCGACCGGCGTTGCGCCGCATCGGGTCGGCCGAGCCGCCCTTCGCCGACAGCCTGTGGATGCTGACCCACCCGGACCTGCGCCACTCGGTGCGCGTCCGGGCCTTCATGGACTTCGTCGGCGACGCGGTCGTGGCGTTGCGCCCGATGCTGGAAGGGCGGCCACTGCCCGAGCGCCGGGCGCGCGAGCTCGTGCTCAGCCGGCCTTGATCTCCAAGATCTCGACCTCTTGCCCGTTCACTTCGACGACGTCGCCGACGCCCTTGCCGGTGATCGCCCGGGCGAGCGGGGCGACGTAGGCGATCGAGCCCTTGGCCGGGTCCGCCTCGTCCTCGCCGACGATGTGGAAGGTCTGGCGGGCGTCGTCCTCGCGCTGGACCGTCACCGTCGAGCCGAAATGCACCGTGTCGCCCTCGACCGCCTCGACGAGCTGGGCGGTGCCGAGCCGCGTCGTCCAGTAGCGCAGGTCGCGCGTGACGCGAGCGGTGTCGGCCTTGTCGTCGGGCGTGAGCTTGGCCTGCTCCGCCTGGAGGCGCGCGACCTCCTTCTCGATCTGCTCGAGCCCGGCCGGGGTGACGAAGTTGGTGTGGGGGGAGATCGGGCGGTCGGGGAGGTCCTCGAAGGCTTCCCCGCCCTCCTTCTCGCGAACGAATGCAATGCTCATGCGGCAAGAATGCCCGAGCTTGCGCCGCGGTTCCGTTCGGCCGCCGACTCAATCACCCGCGGGCGGCCAGTCGAGGCCGCGCGGGTTCAGCCGACCTCGACGACCGTCCGCCCGCGGACCTTGCCCGAGAGGATGTCGGGCCCGAGGCCGCCGACCTCGGCGAGGCCGATGCGGTTCGTCATCGCCGCGAGCTTGTCGAGGTCGAGCTCGGCGGCGAGCCGCGCCCAGGCCGCGCGGCGCTTGGCCTGCGGGGTCGTCACGCTGTTGATGCCGAGCAGCGACACCCCGCGCAGGATGAAGGGCGCGACCGAGGTCGGCAGGTCCATGCCCTGCGCCAGGCCGCAGGCGGCGACCGCCCCGTCGGCCTTGGTCTGGGCCAGCACGTTGGCGAGCGTCGTCGAGCCGACCGCGTCGATCGCCGCCGCCCAGCGCTCCTTGCCCAGCGGCCGGCCGGGCTTGCCGAGTTCCTCGCGGTCGACGATCTCGGCGGCGCCGAGGGATTTCAGGTAATCCGCCTCCCCCGCGCGGCCGGTCGAGGCCATCACGTGCCAGCCCGCCCGCGCCAGCAGCGCGACCGCGACCGAGCCGACGCCGCCCGAGGCGCCGGTGACCAGGGCCGGGCCGTCCTTCGGTGTCACGCCGTGGGCGTCGAGCGCCATCAGGCAGAGCATCGCGGTGTAGCCGGCGGTGCCGATCGCCATCGTCTGCTCGGGCGAGAGGCCGGCGGGCAGCGGCACAAGCCAGTCGCCCTTCACCCGCGCCTTCTCGGCGTAGGCGCCGAGATGCGTCTCGCCGACGCCCCATCCGGTGAGAACCACCGCGTCGCCGGGCTTGTACTCAGGATGATCGGAGGCCTCGACCACGCCGGAGAAGTCGATGCCGGGGATCATCGGGAAGCGGCGCACCACCGGCGACGCGCCGGTCATCGCCAGCCCGTCCTTGTAGTTCAGGCAGGAATGGGTGACGCGGACGGTGACGTCGCCGTCCATCAGGTCGGCCTCGTCGAAATCGGTGAAGGACAGGTTTTGGCCGGCCTCGCCCTTCTCGATCACCCAGGCCTTGAACCGCGCCATGCTCGCCTCCCGCTGCTTGTCGGGGGGACCTGTGGCGCAGCTTCCGCGAAATCAACCCGCCGGGGGGGCCGGCTCCGGCGGGTCGTGGCGTTCACGTCAGATCTCATGGGTTTCGACCCATGAGACTGGGCATCAGTAGCCGTCGTAGACGCTGCCCGAGGAGAAGCCGAGGCCGACGCCGATGTCGGCCGAGCTCGCGCCGGCGATGCCGACGGCGTCCGGGATCGAGCCGATCCGCGGGCCGCCGAAGCCGCCGCCCTGGTAGCCCACGCCCTGGTAGCCGCCGCCGTAACCGCCGCCACCGTAGCCGCCGCCACCGTAGCCGCCTCCGACCGGCACCCAGCCCGAGCGGGCCGGCGCGACCAGGACGCGACGGCTCACGCTGGCGTATTCCGGCGGGATCGTCTCGGGGATGGACTGGGCCGGCTGCACCAGCACGCGGCGGTGCTGAACGGTGTATTGCGGCGGGGTGGTGACCCAGCAGCCGATCAGCTCGCCGTAGGGGCCGCGGCGGGTCTGCCACGAGCGGCCGCCGGGCGAGACCATCACCCGCTCCGACACGGTGTCGTAGACCGGCGGCGTGGTGCGGTAGACGGTGCGGGGCGGGCGCACCAGCACGTTCTCCTGCACGGTGTCGAACACCGGCGGGGTCGAGACGTGGCGGTAGCACTCGGAGCCGTAGCAGCCGCCGGCCGAAGCGGGCGATGCGACGAGGACGGCACCGGCGAAGGCGGCGAAGAGCAGGGTGTTTCGGGCGACCGGCGCGGTCATGACGGCTTCCTCTGATACGCGGAACGAGTGGGATGACGCGAAGGGCGCGCTCATCTCGACGCTCAAGAGGCCGTCGGGTTGCTGTACAAGCAAGCACTATTGGAAAGTAGGGTAAAATTAACCCTCGATCCGGACTACGTAGTTACCGTCTACGTAAGTAAATCCTCGCTAAATTTGATCTCGGAAACCGGCTCGTCTTCCGGCCTTAGTGTCTGTCCGGCGACATATTGAGTGAGGTGAGGGGTTTGTGATTCAAGGCTGCCTGTGTGGAGGCTGCCGATGTGGACGACTGAGAACCGGACCCGCTACGATCGAAGCGAGCTTCGTTATCCGA
>NZ_VRVF01000061.1:0-31462 GCF_008040045.1 Methylobacterium sp. WL8
CGGCCGGGCCGGCGAAGATCGCGTTGCCGGGCGAGACGCCGACGACGGTCGCGCCGCGGCGCTCGCTGGCATCGAAGCCGTAGCCGGCGTTGATACCGAAGTAGGCGCCGGTCCAGGTGAACACCGGAACGGGCGTGAACACCGGCGGCGGTGCGCGACGCGGAAGGTCGGCAGCGGACGCGGCGGCGGTGAGGCCAACGAGCACGGTGGTGGCGAGGAGAAGGCTCTTCATTTTTTCTGGGTCCTGATTGGCAAAGCCGAGGTGGTTCTAAACCGGGTTGCCCGCTCGGTCTGTCGCTTTCCTGCAACAAGCTCGGCTAGATGAACCGGAAGCCGTCAACGAAAGGTGAAGGTTACGCCCGGCTTACCCGATGTCGTTCGCGTGTGTGTTTTGGCGCACATGGCTGGGGGAAGAAGATCAAATGGATTTCCCGCCGGGGTTCTGTTGTTCAGATTTGCGCGCCGCGGTCGCGGAAGGCGGCCCAGTGCTTATCAAATGATAAAGGGCGCCGCCGGCGCCGGCACTTTATTTCCGGTCGCAGACGTGGCTCCGTTCGTAAGGCCGGGATTAACCCTGTGGCGTCATCCTCCACGCGAACGGACGCACGGGCGACCCGGGGGGGATCACGATGGGCGAGGATTATGAACCGGCGCCGTCGCACGGCACCCTGCGCTGGGCGATCCAGACAGCCGGCATCGCCGGTTTGTTCGGTCTGGTGGCCGTCCACCACTTCGCGCAACCGGATCGCATCCCGCCCGCTTCGACCCACGTCGCCCAATCCGGAATAGCCCGCGGCGTCATCGATCCCGAGACCACCGGCTCGATCGCGCAGGGCGCTCGCGCGGTGAGACTCGACCCCTGCGGCCTGTCGGGCGGGACGCACGCGCTGCGTCCGTGAGGACGGCACGGCCGTTTCACACGGGGAAACCCCCCTCGGCCGGCGGCCTCCAATTGACAAGTGGTAGCAAGGGCCTAAGTGTCCCGCGCATCCGCAGGTGCGACGGGCTTGCGTTCCGACAGGCCGTCGCCGCCGTCGCCGCGAGGACGTTCTCCGCGCCGGCCTGCTTGACCCCGCGCGTAACGGTTCTCAAAAGATTATGTCATTTGCCGATCTCGGATTGAGCGACAAGGTCCTCCAGGCCGTCACCGCCGCCGGCTATACGGAACCGACGCCGATCCAGAGCCAGGCGATTCCGCACGTCCTAGCGCGCCGCGACGTGCTCGGCATCGCGCAGACCGGCACCGGCAAGACCGCGGCCTTCACCCTGCCGATGCTGACCATGCTCGAGAACGGGCGTGCCCGCGCCCGGATGCCGCGAACCCTCATCCTCGAGCCGACGCGCGAACTCGCGGCGCAGGTCGTGGAGAACTTCGACCGCTACGGCACCAACCACAAGCTCAACGTCGCGCTGATTATCGGTGGCGTCTCCTTCGCAGACCAGGATGCGAAGCTGACCCGCGGGACCGATGTGCTGATCGCGACGCCGGGCCGGCTCCTCGACCATTTCGAGCGCGGCAAGCTGCTTCTGAGCGGCGTCGAGCTGCTGGTGATCGACGAGGCGGACCGCATGCTCGACATGGGGTTCATCCCCGACATCGAGCGCATCGTGAAGATGGTGCCGTTCACGCGCCAGACGCTGTTCTTCTCCGCGACCATGCCGCCGGAGATCGAGCGCCTCGCGGACATCTTCCTGCACAACCCTGAGCGGATCGAGGTGGCGCGCGCCGCCTCCACCGCTTCGACCATCGTCCAGCGCCTGGTCGCGACCTCGTCGGACGGCAGCGCCAAGCGTGATCGCCTGCGGCGGCTGATTCGCGGCGAGGCGGACCTCAAGAACGGCATCATCTTCTGCAACCGCAAGCGCGACGTGGCGCTGCTGCAGAAGTCGCTGGTCAGCCACGGCTTCGATGCGGCTGCCTTGCACGGCGACATGGACCAGCGTTCGCGCACAACTGCCCTCGACGCCTTCCGCGGCGGCGAGACAGCGCTGCTGGTGGCCAGCGACGTCGCCGCCCGCGGCCTAGACATCCCGGCGGTGAGCCACGTCTTCAACTTCGACGTGCCGAACCATCCCGAGGACTACGTCCACCGCATCGGCCGCACCGGCCGCGCCGGCCGCTCGGGGGCGGCCTTCACCCTGGTCAGCCGCAGCGACGACCGCTCGCTGCAGGCGATCGAGTCGCTGATCGGCCAACCGATCCCGTGGATGGACGGCGACCTCGATACCGCTGCGACCGCCACCACTGTGCCCGCGGCCGAAGAGGACGGAGAGCCCCGCACCCGTCATCGCGGACGCTCCACCGACACGTCGCGGCGCGGCCGGAGGGCTCCGGCCGAGGCCGATGCGCCGCGCGAGGCCCGGTCGTCCAGGGCGCGCCGTGGGTCGCCAGACGCCGAACCAACGGCCAACCTAGAGTCGCCCCCTCCCGAGGAGGCGCCTCCGCGCCGCGAGGCCCGCAGCCGGCAGGACGAGCCTCGGCGCGAGACTCCACAGCGTCAGAGGGCCGAGGTTCGGCCGCGCACCGAGCGGCCCAGCGCTCCCCCTCCGCGCCCGGTTCAGGAGCGGTCGCGCGACGACCGCGGCCACGGGAGGCGGCGCGACGAGGACGGCGACACGCCGGTCGGCCTCGGCGATCACGTGCCCGCCTTCATGTTGCGTTCGGCGGCGATCAAGAAACAGGACTGACGTCATATCCGCGACCTTGGCCTTAACGGTCCGTCCACGCTCCTTGAGGTAGCTAGTGACGTCGGTTCCGTTCGCATCACGCGCCGGGACCGTGACGGACCGACGGGGATCGGATGAGCGACGGGCAGTACGCAGACCGTGATCGCAGCTTCGCCTTGGCGCAACGCGCCCAGGAATTGATGCGCGATTACGGGCCTTCCGCGACCCCGCGGGCCTATGCCGTCTGGTACACCTACGTGTCCGGCGACCGCCCCTTGATGAACGACGCGATCAAGCGGCTCACCGCGCAGAGCGAGGGGCTTTCGCCGACGGACATCGACGAACTCTACGACACGTATCTCGACGGCTCGCGCTACGCCGCCGCCGCCGGGGAGACCGGCGCGACGATGCTGGCCGAGATCGAGGGCGTCATGGAGATGCTCGACCTCTCCCTCGGCTCGGCGGCGCAGTACGGTGAGTCCCTGCGTGCGTTGAGCCTCGACCTCTCGGTCTCGACCCTGAACCGCGCACGCCTGCGCGAGATCGTGGCGACCCTGGTCGCCACCACCCGCGAGGTGGCATCCAACAACCGCACCCTCGAAGCGCGGATGCGCGAGAGCCGCACGGAGGTCGAATCGCTGCGCGAAAAGCTCGAGGCGACCCGGATCGAGAGTCTGACCGATCCGCTAACCGGACTTGCGAACCGCAAGCACTTCGAGGAGATGCTGCAAAAGGCCCTCGACGGCGCGGCCCGCGGCGCCCAGCCGAGCCTGATCGTCCTCGACATCGACTTCTTCAAGCGCTTCAACGATCTCTACGGCCACCTCATCGGCGATCAGGTGCTGAGGCTGGTGGCGGTCGTGATGCGGGAAAGCGTCGAGAAGGGCGCGATGCTCGCCCGCTTCGGCGGCGAAGAATTCGGCATCCTTCTGCCGAACGCCACCCGCGAAACTGCCCGCGCCATCGCCGAGAAGGTCCGCATCAGCGTCATGGGCCGGGAGCTGATGAAGCGTTCCACCGGCGAGTCGCTCGGCAAGGTCACGATCTCGCTCGGCGTCGCGACCTACCGCCGTGGCGACAACCCGGTCTCGCTGCTGGAGCGCGCCGACCTGTGCATGTTCGCGGCCAAGCGTTCCGGCCGCAACCGCACGCTCGACGACGCGACCACGGCCGAACTCGCCGCCGCGGTCGCCTGATCCGAAAAGGCGTCGTTCAGGCCGGGGCGAGCAACCGCTCCGGGCCGACCGGCGTGATCGCGACGGATTCGCCGCAGCCGCAGGCCGAGGTCTGGTTCGGGTTGTTGAACACGAACTGCGAGGCGAGCTTGGACGTTTGGAAGTCCATCTGCGTGCCGAGCAGGAACAGCAGCGCCTTCGGATCGACGAAGACCTTCACGCCGCGATCCTCGACCATGTCCTCGCCGGGCTTGCGATCCTCGGCATATTCCATCGTGTAGGACATCCCGGCGCAGCCGCCGTTCTTCACGCCGACCCGAAGCCCGGCGATCGGCCGGTCTGCGTCGGCGATGATCGCCTTGATGCGGTCGGCTGCCGCGTCCGTCAGCGACATGACCTTGAAACTCGTGGACATCGGTGTCTCTCCGGCAGCCGGGTTCAAGGCCCGGGCGGTTGAGGGTGAGCGTACGGCGTTAAGATAAGGATCGCGACGGGCGTGGTCTACACCCGCGCCCGAGCCATGTTAGGATCGTCGCGGTCGATCGGAGGGGCCCATGGGCGAGCCGGCAATTCGCAGAATGAGCGCGGACGAGTTCTTCGCGTGGCAACGCGACCAGGACGGGCTCTACGAACTCGTTGACGGCATCCCGGTGCCGCACGTGAAGATGATGACCGGAGCGAGCGTCCAGCACGACCGGGCCACCGTGAACATCATCGCATCGCTTCATGGGCAGTTGCGCGGATCCGGCTGCCGTCCGACGACCGACGACGTCGCGCTGCGCACCAGCATCACGACGATCCGCCGCCCGGACATCACCGTGGAATGCGGCGACCTCGCTCGCGACACCTACGAGAACCGTTCGCCGCGCCTCGTCGTCGAGGTGCTGTCGCCCTCGACCAGCAGCATCGACCGGTTCAAGAAGCTCGACGAATACCGGCGTCATCCGACGTTGCGCTACATCCTGCTCGTCGAGACCCGCTTCTCCGGCGCCGTCCTCTATCGCCGGGACGAGGATGGGGGCGCCTGGGAAACCTCGGCCTACGAAGCGATGACGGACCGGATCGACCTGCCCGCCATCGGTGCCGCCCTGGACCTCGCCGACATCTATGAGGACATGACGTTCGAGCGCGAGCCGGAGCCGCCGCGCTGATCGGCCAGCCTCACCACATGTCGAGGGCGACGCGGGCCTCGTCGGACATGCGGCTCTGATCCCACGGCGGATCGAACACCATCGTCACCGCGCAGGACTGGACTCCCGGCACTTTGGCGACCGCATCCTCGACCCAGCCGGGCATCTCGCCGGCGACCGGGCAGCCCGGCGCCGTCAGCGTCATGTCGATGGCGACCTTGCGGTCGTCGTCGATGTCGACCTTGTAGATCAGGCCGAGCTCGTAGATGTCGGCCGGGATCTCCGGATCGTAGACGGATTTCAGTGCCGCCACGATGTCGTCGGTCAGGCGGTCGAGTTCCGCCGGCGGCACGCCCTCGGCCCCCGCGACCTTCGGCGTGTTCGCGCCCCCGGTGATCGTCGCATCGCTGCTCATCGTCGTCTCCTTCTCGGGCCGCCGCCAAGCGGCCGCCATGTCCATACACTCAGGCGAACATCATCTCGGCGCGGGCCAGCGCCTCGGCCAGCACATCGATCTCGGCGCGGGTGTTGTAGAGCCCGAACGAGGCGCGGCAGGTGGAGGTGACGCCGAAGCGCGTGAGCAGCGGCATGGCGCAATGCGTGCCGGCGCGGACCGCAACGCCGGAGCGGTCGATCACCGTCGCGATGTCGTGGGCATGCGCGCCCTTCATCTCGAAGGCGATTACGCCGCCCTTGCCCTTGGCGTTGCCGATCTGGCGGACGGAGTTCATCGCGCCGAGCCGCTCCTGCGCGTAGGCCGTGAGGTCGGCCTCGTGGGCGGCGATCTTCTCGCGGCCGATCCCCATCATGAACTCCAGCGCCGCACCGAGGCCGACGGCCTCGACGATCGCGGGCGTGCCCGCCTCGAAGCGGTGCGGCGGGTCGTTGTAGGTGATGGCGTCCTGGCTCACCGTGCGGATCATCTCGCCGCCGCCCTGGTAGGGCGGCAGGCGGTCGAGCCATTCCTTCTTGCCGTAGAGCACGCCGATCCCGGTCGGGCCGTAGACCTTGTGTCCGGTGAAGACGAAGAAGTCGCAATCGAGAGCCCGCACGTCGATCGGCTGATGCACCGCGCTCTGCGCGCCGTCGAGGAGCACCGGCACGCCGTGGGCGTGGGCGATGCGCACGATCTCCGCCGCCGGCGTGACCGTGCCGAGCACGTTCGACATCTGCGTGATCGCGACCATCTTGGTGCGCGGCGTGAACAGCTTCTCGTATTCCTCGACGAGGAAGTTGCCGTCGTCGTCGACCGGCGCCCACTTGATCACCGCCCCGCGCCGCTCGCGTAGGAAGTGCCACGGCACGATGTTGGAATGGTGCTCCATGATCGAGAGGATGATCTCGTCGCCCTCCCCGATCATCCCGCCCCAGCCCATCGACGACGCCACGAGGTTGTAGGCCTCGGTGGCGTTGCGGGTGAAGATGATCTCATCCGTGGACGCGGCGTTCAGGAACTGCCGCGTCGTCTCGCGCGCGCCCTCGAACCCTTCGGTCGCCGCGTTGGCCATGAAGTGCAGGCCGCGGTGGACGTTGGCGTACCCGGTCTCCATGCATGCCACCATCGCGTCGATCACCGCACGCGGCTTCTGCGACGAGGCGGCGTTGTCGAGGTAGACGAGCGGCTTGCCGTAGACCTTTTCGGAGAGGATCGGGAATTGCGCCCGGATCGCCTCGACGTCGTAGGCTGGATGCAGCATGGGTGCGTTCATGGTCGCGACCTTCGATCCGGGTTGTCGTTCACAGCGTCGCCCCTCCCCGGCGCCATCCTCATTCCGATACGCTGGAGTGAGGCGGCTTTCGGAAGCCACCGGATGCGCTGAAGTTCTCCTGCGAGAGTCGCCAAGGCGGCCCCCTCCAGAAAAGGGCGGGGAGGGATACCGCGACGCGAAGGGTTCACCCCCGCGACGCGAGCCACGCCTCGATCTCGCCGATCAGCGCGGCGCGTGCACCTTCGTGGGTCACAGATTCCACCGCCTCGCCGACGAAGGCCTGCACCAGCAGGCTCTCGGCGATCGGCTTCGGCAGGCCGCGGGCCATGAGGTAGAAAAGGAGATCCTGGTCCGGGGCGCCGCATGTGGCGCCGTGGCCGCAGGCGACGTCGTCGGCGAAGATCTCCAGCTCCGGCTTGTTCATCATCTGCCCCTCGTCGGAGAGGAGCAGACAATCCGACTTCATCTTGCCGTCGGTCTTCTGCGCGATCTGGCGGACAATGATCTTGCCCTGGAACACGCCGGTGGCGTCCCCGTCGATCACCGTCTTGAACATCTCGCGGCCGACGCCGCCGACCGCCGCGTGGTCGGCGAGCAGGGTCGAATCCGCAAGCTGCCCGTTGCCGAGCATCGTGGCGCCGTTGACGACGGCGTTCACGTTCTCACCCGCGACGTGCATGAAGATCTGATGGCGCGACAGGACCGCGCCGGTAACGAGGTTCACGGTCTCCAACCGCGATTCGTCGTCGAGCCGGACGCTGATCGTCGACAGGGCGATCGCCTTGTCGCCCTCGCGGTTGATGCGCGCGTGCCGGAAGGCGGCATGCTTGCCGACATGCACGTCCAGGGCGTCGTTGGGCTGGTAGGTCAGCCCGTTCGGCCCTTCATGCGTCTCCAGCAGGGTGAACTCGGCACCGTCGGCGACCTCGACCAGCACTCGCGTCGCGGTCGAGAAACCCTCGGTCCCGGCGCCGACGAAGCGCAGGTGCAGCGGGGTCTTGACCTTGGCGCCGGCCTCCACCGAGATCAGCGCGCCGTCGGCGAGGAAGGCCGTGTTGAGCTGGTAGATCGGGTTCTCTCGCGCCTGCGCGACGGGGGCGAGGTTCTTGAGGCGCGCATCGCCCTGGCTGAGGGCGTCGTTCAACGGCGACACCGAAACGCCGGCCGGGACGCGATCGAGGTCCGACAGCTCGCGGATCAGGTGCCCGTTGACGAAGGTCAGGCGTACCGCCTCGATCGCCGAGAACGCGGTCGCGGAGGCGACGGCGGCCTTGGCCACGTCGAGGGACGGTGCGTCGGCCGGCGGCGCGGCTTCCTGCATCGCGGCGCGCAAATCGGTGTACTTGAACGCCTCGACGCGGCGGCTCGGCAGCCCGGCCGCCTCGAAGAAGCGGAACGCCTCTTCGCGGTCGATCGCTTTATCGCTGCCGAAGCCCTTGCGGGCGGTCTCGAACAGGGTCGAGAGACCGGTCTCGGCCGAGGTGCGGAGGTTGGCGATGTCGGCCATTGGCTTACGCGGCCTCGTTGGTGCGGTACTCGGCGTAGCCGGACGCCTCGAGCTCCTTGGCGAGCTCCTTGCCGCCGGTCTTCACGATCAGGCCCTTCGACATGACGTGGACGGTGTCGGGCACGATATAGTCGAGCAGGCGCTGGTAGTGGGTGATGACCAGGAACGAGCGGCCTTCCGCGCGTAGCGCGTTCACGCCCTCGGAGACAATGCGCAGCGCATCGATGTCGAGGCCGGAATCGGTCTCGTCGAGCACGCAGAACTTCGGCTGCAGCAGCGCCATCTGCAGGATCTCCATGCGCTTCTTCTCGCCGCCAGAGAATCCGACGTTGAGGGCGCGCCGGAGCATGTCCTTGTTGATCTCGAGCTTCTCGGCGGCCGCGTTGACCTTCCGGATGAAGTCGGGCGTGGCGATCTCAGCCTCGCCGCGGGCGCGGCGCTGGGCGTTGAGGCAGGCCTTGAGGAAGGTCATCGTGCCGACGCCGGGGATTTCCAGCGGGTACTGGAAGGCGAGGAACACGCCGGCGGCTGCGCGCTCGTCGGCGCCCATCTTCAGCACGTTCTGGCCGTCGAGCAGGATCTCGCCGTCGAGGACCTCGTAGTCCTCCTTGCCGGCGATGACGTAGGAGAGCGTCGACTTGCCGGAGCCGTTCGGCCCCATGATCGCGGCGACTTCGCCGTCGTTCACTGTGAGGTTCAGGCCGTTGAGGATGCGGTTGTCCTCGATCTGCACGACGAGGTTCTTGATTTCGAGCATGTTGGCTTAGTCCCGTAAGAATTCGTATCCCGCGCTTCGTCGGCGCGAAGGGCGCCTCCCCCGTAAGGGGGAGGGCATTTCAAAGCGTCTGGCCGAGGCGCGTCAGCCGACCGAGCCTTCGAGGCTGATCGAGATCAGCTTCTGGGCCTCCACCGCGAACTCCATCGGCAGCTGCTGCAGCACGTCGCGGACGAAGCCGTTGACGATCAGCGCGGTCGCCTCCTCTTCGGAGAGGCCGCGCTGGAGGCAGTAGAACTTCTGGTCCTCGGAGATCTTCGAGGTGGTGGCCTCGTGCTCGAACACCGCGCTCGCGTTCTTCGACTCGATGTAGGGCACAGTGTGCGCCCCGCACTGGTCGCCGATCAGCAAGCTGTCGCAGTTGGTGAAGTTGCGCGCGTTCGACGCCTTCTTGTGCGCCGAGACGAGCCCGCGATAGGTGTTCTGCGAGCGGCCGGCCGAGATGCCCTTCGAGATGATCCGGCTGGTGGTGTTCTTGCCGAGATGGATCATCTTGGTGCCGGAATCGACCTGCTGCATGCCGTTCGACACCGCGATCGAGTAGAACTCGCCGCGGGACTCGTCGCCGCGCAGGATGCAGGACGGGTACTTCCAGGTGATCGCCGAGCCGGTCTCGACCTGCGTCCACGAGATCTTCGAGCGGGCGCCGCGGCAATCGCCGCGCTTGGTCACGAAGTTGTAGATGCCGCCCTTGCCCTCGTTGTCGCCGGGGTACCAGTTCTGGACCGTCGAGTATTTGATCTCGGCGTCGTCCAGGGCGACCAACTCGACGACCGCCGCGTGCAGCTGGTTGTCGTCACGCTTCGGGGCGGTGCAGCCCTCGAGATACGAGACGTAGGAGCCCTTGTCGGCGATGATCAGCGTGCGCTCGAACTGGCCGGTGTCGCGCTCGTTGATGCGGAAGTAGGTCGACAGCTCCATCGGGCAGCGCACGCCCGGCGGGATGTAGACGAACGACCCGTCGGAGAAGACCGCCGAGTTCAGCGTCGCGAAGAAGTTGTCGGTCACCGGCACGACCGAGCCGAGGTACTTCTTGACGAGGTCCGGATACTCGCGGATCGCCTCGGAGATCGGCATGAAGATCACGCCGGCCTTCGACAGCTCGGCCTTGAAGGTGGTGGCCACCGAGACCGAGTCGAACACCGCGTCGACCGCGACGCGACGCTCGGGGGCGATGCCCTCCAGAACCTCGACCTCGCGAAGCGGGATGCCGAGCTTCTCGTAGGTCTTCAGGATCTCGGGATCGATCTCGTCGAGCGACATCGCCGCCGGGCGCTTCGGCGCGGCGTAGTAGTAAATGTTGTTGTAGTCGACCTTGTCGTAGGCGACCCGCGCCCAGTCCGGCTCCTGCATGGTCTGCCAGCGCTTGTAGGCGTCCAGGCGCCACGCGAGCATCCACTCCGGCTCGTTCTTCTTGGCGGAGATGAAGCGCACCACGTCCTCGGAGATGCCCTTCTCGGACTTCTCCATCTCGATGGTGGTCTCGAAGCCGTACTTGTACTGGTCGAGGTCGATCGAGCGGACCCGATCGATGGTTTCCTGCACGGCAGGCATCAGCGTCTCCTAAGCGTCGCCGGTTTCAAGGACCGGGGGCTTCCATGTGCGATGGCGCAGGCGCGGCCCTCAGGCCGCCAACCCTCGCCGTCTATATAGGGTCTCGACGACCCGTTCGAAGGCTCCGAGGAAGCGCGCAGTGTCGCCCTCCCCCGTATTCCAGCCAAGGCTGACGCGGAGCGCCCCTGTGGCCAACGCAGGGCTCACGCCCATCGCGGCGAGAACCGGCGACCGCGCGAGCTTGCCGGAGGCGCAGGCCGAGCCCGACGACACCGCCACGCCGGCGAGATCGAAGGCGATCAACGCGGTCGGCGCATCGACCCCAGGCACCGAAAAGCACAGGGTGTTCGGCAACCGCGCGGCGCCGCGGCCGAACACCACGGCGTCGGGCGCGCGGGCGAGGACCGCATCTTCGAGCGCGTCGCGCAACGTCGCGAGGCGCAGCGCGTCCGCGGCGAGGGCGTTGCGCGCGATCTCCGCCGCCTCGCCCATCCCGACGATGCCGGGAAGGTTCTCGGTGCCGCAGCGCAGCCGCGCCTCCTGCCCGCCGCCGCGGACGAAGGCCGCGTCGAGCTGGACGTCGTCGCGCAGCACCAACGCGCCGACGCCCTTCGGCGCGGCGAACTTGTGGCCCGACAGGGTCAGCGCATCGAGCCCGAGTGCTGAGACATCGAGCGGGATTTTGCCGACGGCCTGCACCGCGTCGCTGTGCACCAGGGCGCGGCCATGCGACCGCGCCAGGGCGACGACGTCTGAGATCGGCTGCACCACGCCGGTCTCGTTGTTGGCGGCGTGAACCGAGACGAGCACGTCCGCGTCGCGCAACGCGGCGAGGCGGGCGGCCAGCGCGTCGAGATCGATCACGCCGGAGGCCAGCACCGGCAGCACCTCGACGGCGTCCGCCGGGAAGCGGTGCCCCGCGGTGACGCAGGGGTGCTCGGTTGCGCCGACCAGCAGCCGCGTCGGCGCCGGGCGGCCCCGGCGGCGGAGCGCGCCGGACAGCACGGCGTTGGCGGCTTCCGTGCCGCCGCTGGTGAAGGTAACCTGCGGCGGCGTCGCCCCGACGAGTCGCGCGACGCGTTCCCGCGCCTCCTCCAGCATCGCCCGCGCCGCACGCCCCTCGGCGTGAACGGAGGACGGGTTGCCCGGAAGCGACAGCGCCCGCGCGACCGCCTGCGACACCGCCGGACGGACCGGAGACGTGGCGTTGTGGTCGAGATAGGCGCGGTCTGCTGTCATCCGATCTCCGACTGCCGAAAGATGCGACATTTCCTTGCTTTGGCACCGGGTCGGCGTGCTAAGCCGCGCCGACGACACGGTTTCGAAGCGCCGAACGGCGCTTCCGGGCTGGTCGGGGAAACGCCCGCAGCCGCGTTGTTTAGAATATTTCTAATCGCCTAGAATTATTCTAAGAGCGCTTTTACGTCCGGCGCGGGACGAGTCAAGGCGGTCGCGCGGACCGCTCAGGCTGAGGCGTACACGGCCATCGCGGCGGGCACACCCACGCGGCACGGCCACAGGAGTCGAGGAACTATGCCCGAGGTCATCTTCACCGGTCCCGCCGGCCGACTGGAGGGTCGCTATCAGGCCCCCAAGAAGCGGGGCGCGCCGATCGCGATCGTGCTGCACCCGCATCCGCAGTTCGGCGGCACGATGAACAATCAGATCGTGTACAACCTCTTCTACACGTTCGCGAACCGCGGCTTCGCGTCCCTGCGCTTCAACTTCCGCGGCGTCGGCCGCAGCCAGGGCGCCTTCGACCACGGATCGGGCGAGCTGTCGGACGCCGCCGCCGCGCTCGACTGGGTTCAGTCGGTCAACCCCGAGGCGAAGTCGTGCTGGATCGCCGGCGTGTCCTTCGGCTCGTGGATCGGGATGCAGCTGCTGATGCGCCGCCCCGAGATCGAGGGCTTCATCTCGATCGCCGCGATGGCCAACCGCTACGACTTCACCTTCCTCGCCCCCTGCCCCTCCTCGGGCCTGTTCGTGCACGGCTCCGAGGATCGCGTGGCACCGGCGCGTGAGGTGATGCCGGTGATCGAGAAGGTGAAGACCCAGAAGGGCGTCATCATCGAGCACCAGATGGTCGAGGGCGCCAACCACTTCTTCGACGGCAAGGTCGACGAGCTGACCCAGACGGTCGACACCTACCTCGACAAGCGCCTCGGCCGGAAGGAAGACGCGGTCTGAGCCGAGCGGCATTTTGCGGCAAACGAGAAGGGCAGGCGCCGAAACGGCGGCCTGCCCTTTTCGATTCGTGGCTCAAGCCGCCGCCCGATCGGACGGCGCCGTCTGCACCACCGGCACGGCCGGCGCGCCTTCCCACTCCGAATGGGCGGGGATCGATTCGCCCTTCATCACGATGGTGAGCGGGCGCAGCCGGGCGTAGTCGCCGACCTTGGTGTCGTAGAGCACCGTCGAGAACGCGCCGACCGAGACGCCCCGGCCGATCACGACGCGGCCGACCTTCATGATCCGGTCCTCGTAGAGGTGGGTCTGCAGGGCGGCCGTGCGGTTGATGGTGGCGAAGTCACCGATCGTCACGCAGTCGAACTCGGTGATGTCGGTGGTGAGCATGCACACCCCTTCGCCGACCTTCACGCCGAACAGCCGCAACGCCCAGGGGAGGAACGGCGTGCCCTGAAGGTGCTCGAGCAGCACCTTGCCCGCGAGGCCCCAATAGGCGACGGCGATCGCCTCGGTGCGCATCGCCCACCACGACCACATCGGCTGCATACCGGGCTGGTACACCCCCATCAGGACCCACTTCATGGCGATGACGGCGGCGGACTGGATCAGCGCTATCACGACGCTGACGGTGACGAAGCTGATCGCGAGCCCGCTCCAATCGCGCTCGAGGATGTTGGGGTAGAAGTACCAATCGATCGCGGTGATCGCGAGGGTGATGTAGAGCATCGGTGAGAACGAGGTCGCGAACGCCTCGAACACGCCGCGGCGGAGCTTCACCAGCGTGCCCGGCTCGTAGGTCTGGGCGAGCGTGCCGACGTCGACGCGCTGGCGCGAGGGCAGCTTGATCGGCGGCGAGCCGAACCAGGTGTCGCCCGGCGCCATCTCGGCGTTGGCGGGCGGCTTCGACTTGATGCCGATCAGCACGTCGTCGGGGATGTCGGCGCCCGGCGGGACCACCGCGTCGTTGCCGACGAAGACCCGCGCGCCCGTGCGGGCCGGATGGAGGTGCATCCAGCCGCGGCGGATCTCCTCCTCGCCGTAGACCACCTCGTCGGCGATGAAGTTGCGGCTGCCGACCTCGGCGAGGTCGTGGCGGCTGCCGAGGTTGGTCGAGATCTCGGCCCCCTCCCCCATCTGGGCGCCCATCAGGCGGTACCACGCCCGCATGTAGACGGTGGCGAAGAGCGAGGAGAGCGTCTCCAGCGTCACCTCGGCGGCGAGCGCCACCGACCACTTGCGCAGGTAGAAGCCCGACCAGATCGAGTAGGTGCCCGAGCGCCGACGCGGCAGCACGATCCAGCGGATGCCGGCGATGAGCAGCACCGTGCCCGCGGTCATCAGCATGGCCGTCGGCCACGTCAGCAGCGGCAGGTACCAGTGGTAATCGACGTCGGTGAAGTCGGACAGCGAATCCGAAATCTGGTCGAACAGGAAGAACGCGGGAAAGATCGGCAGCAGGCCGACGGCGGGGATGGCGCCGAGCAGCAGGACGTAGATTGCCATGAAGCCGGCCCGGCGCCGGGCCGAGGCCGGGGCCTGCCCGGGCAGGTCCGAGCCGTCGGCCATCCCGACCTTGCGGCCGGGCGAGCCGTCCCAGCTCTCGGCGGCGCCGACGCGGGTGCCGGCCGGAATCGTGGTCAGGTCGGCGATCTCGGCCGCGTCGCCGATCACCGTGTCGTGGCTGATGACGCAGGACGTGCCGACGGCCACGTCGCGGCCGATCTCGACCCGCCCGATCACGAGCTCGTTGCCGACGATCTCGGCGTTGGCGATGACGAGGCGGCCGCCGAGCGACGCGCCGTCGCCGATGATGAGCAGGTCGGGCGCGCCGATATCGATATCGGAGATCAGGGTGTCGCGGCCGACCTTCGCGCCCATCAGCCGAAGGTAGACGGCGATGGCGGGCGAGCCCTGCAGCCACTTGATGTGGACCAGAGGCGCCAGGCGCTGCGCCAGCCACCAGCGGAAGTAGTAGGCGCCCCAGAGCGGATAGCGGCCGGGCTTGGTCCGCCCGAGGACCAGCCACTTGGCGGCGACCGCGATCGTCGCCGTCACGGCGTTGATCGCCACGTAGACGAGGAGCAGCACGCCGAGCTCACCGAAAAACCCGAGGCCGCCGCCGGTGAGCAGCAGGTAGGTGACGAAGATGCCGAGCCACTGCGAGGTCGCGAGCGCGATGACGAACGGCAGGGCCACCGCCTGCGCCAGCCCGCACAGCGCGCGGCGCAGGAGCGGCGGCGGCACGAAGGCGAGGTCGCGGATCGCGGTCTCGATGCCGGCACCGCCGGTCCGCGCGATCAGCGCGTCCGAGATCCGGCGCAGGGTGCGCTCGCGGTAGACGTCCTGCAGCGTGATGCCGGCGAGCGCCGGCGCCTCGCGCACCGCCCCGACGAAGCGGGCGGCGAGCAGCGAGTGGCCGCCGAGGTCGGTGAAGAAGTCGCCGTCGAGGGCGATCGGCTGGTTGCCGAAGACCTGCTTGGCGGCGGCCAGCAGGGCCGCCTCGGTCTGGTTCTCCGGCGGCTCCTGCTCGCCGTCGGCTTCGACGACGGTCAGCGGCGCGACGCGCAGCGCCTTGCGGTCGACCTTGCCGGAGGTGAGGCGCGGCAGCACCTCGGCCGTCTCGAAATGGCCGGGCACCATGTATGGTGGCATCTGCTCGGCCAGCGTCCGGCGCAAGGCCGCCCGGTCGAAGGCGTGGCCGCGCTCGGGCACGAGGAACGCGACGAGCCGGTCGACGCCGTCTTCGCTCCGCAGCACCACCGCCGCCTGGTTGATGCCTCCCTGCGCCTGGATGCGCGATTCGATCTCGCCGAGCTCGACCCGGAACCCGCGGATCTTGACCTGGTCGTCGATGCGACCGTGGAACAGGATGTTGCCGGCGGCATCGAGAGAGACCGCGTCGCCCGAGCGGTAGAGCAACGGGTCGGCGCCGTCCGAAGCGTAGGGGTTGGCGATGAACTTGTCCGCGGTGAGTTCCGGCCGCTGCAGGTAGCCCTTCGCGACGCCGGGGCCGCCGATCAGCAACTCGCCCGGCTCGCCGCGCCCGAGCAGGCGCAGATCCTCGCCCGCAACGTAGACCGAGTAGTTCGCGATCGGCCCGCCGATGGTGACGGGCACGCCCGGACGCATCTCGGCGGCGGTCGCCACCACCGTGGCCTCGGTCGGCCCGTAGGTGTTGAACAGTTTTCGCGTCGGCGTCGCCCAGCGCGCGACCAGAGGCTCGGGCAGCGCCTCGCCGCCGAGCAGGATCAGGCGCACGCTCGGAAGGTCGCCGGTGATCATCGCGAGCAGCGTCGGCACGGTGTCGATCACCGTGACGTTGGCCCTCGCGATGATCCCGGGCAGCGATTCGACGTCGCCCATCATCGCGGGGCTCGCCACGAACAGGGTCGCGCCGACGAGGTACGGGACCCAGATCTCCTCCATCGACAGGTCGAAGGCGACCGAGGCGCCCTGGAACACCACGTCGTCCGGCGCCATCCCGTAGAGCGCGTTCCCCGAACGCAGGAAGTGGCAGATGTTGGCGTGGCTGATGACGATGCCCTTCGGCACGCCGGTCGAGCCGGAGGTGTAGATCAGGTAGGCGGGGTGCTGTGGCGTCAGCCCGGCGGCGCGGAGGTCCGGCGCCGCCGCGTCCGCCGGCGTGTCCGCGAGCAGGGCGTCGAGGGTCAGGGCGGGGGCGACGGCGGGCGCGCCCGGCGCCAGCGCGGCCGAGACCAGCAGGGCCTTCGCGGCGGCGTCCTCGAGGCAGACCGCGACGCGGTCGGCGGGTGCCTCGGCGTCGAAGGGCAACCACGCGGCACCCGAGAGGGTGATGCCGACCTGCGCGGTGAGCAGGTCCGGCCCGCGGGCCATCCACAGGCCGACCACGTCGCCGGGCCCGATCCCGCGGCGCGCGAGCGCGGCGGCGATCCGTCCGGCGCGGGCGAAGACCTCGGCATAGGTGACGTGCGGATGCCGGCCGGCGGAATCGGTCGCCGCGCCGTCGATCAGCGCCGGATGGTCCGGCCGGGCGCGCGCGGTCTCGGCGAAGATCTCGCCCAGCACCTCGTCGCGGATCAAGTCCGGGCGGACCGGGCCGTGCAGCACGGCGCGGTCGGATGCGGTCGCCCCGGGGTGCCGGTCCGCATCGGGCCGGATCATCTCGCCGAGGCTACTCATCGAATGCTCCGCTTCCGGCTCCCTCGTGAAGCCGGCTTCCCGTCTATCTCGCATGCGCAACCGGCCGGCGATCGGAGCGCGTTCCTGACGCCGGATCGTGCCGTTATCGAGGCAGTCCGCCGACCGGGACGGGACCCTGCGAACCGGCCCCGACGCCCGGGTGTATACCTCACCCTTGAACGGGTCTTGAATGACGAATACGAAATCTCACGCCCAGCGCCATCCGGCCGCGTCCACCACGAGCACGGCGCCCTGGCGGACGGCGATGCGGGGGGCGGCCTTGATGTCGAGATGGCCGAGCGCGACCAACATCGCGCGGGCGACGCCGCCGTGGGCGACCACCACGGTCGACCGCCCGAGGTCGGCGAAGACCGGCGCGACGCGCTCGGTCAGCATCGCGTAGCTCTCCGCGCTGGAGCCGGACGGACGGTAGCCCCAGCGGTCACGGTCGCGCGCGCTGGCGCCGCCGGGATCGCGTCGGCGGATCTCGGCCCAGGTCTGCCCCTCCCAGGACCCGAAGTCGATCTCCATCAGGCGGGGATCGCTGCGGTAGCCGGCGGGCGCGAGGCCGAGGCGGTCGCGCAAAATTTCCATGGTCCGCCGCGTGCGCAGCAACGGGCTCGCGATGAACTCGGCCTCGGCGATGCGCTCGCCCGCGAGCGCCGCGAGCCGATCCGCCGCGTCGGCGGCCTGGACCTGTCCGACGGCGTTCAAGGCGATGTCGCGCTGACCCTGCAGGCGGCCTTCCGCGTTCCAATCGGTCTGGCCGTGCCGGATGAAGTAGATCGTCGAAATGGGCTTCACGCTCCGGCGGTCCCGATCGGTGCACTCACCCGTGACGTCCGTGACGGCGGTCTCGCGGAAGGGGGGCGGTCATGGCGGCGCGGTCCATCGGGCAGTGGCGGTCTTGTGGGGCTCGGGTCGCCCCGCATGCAAAGCGGGTGCCCGATCTAGGCCGGAAGGCGATCGGCCGGTAGAAGGTCTGTCCATGAGCAAGAAGCACCGCAAGACGGATGAGCGCCAGAAGGCGGGGACGACCGGTGTGACAAACTCGCCGGACCGTTCCGCCGCCGCCGCGCGGCGCAAGGCGCCGTCCTCGTCCCTGTGGGCCGCGGCGACCAGCGAGATCGCCGGGACCGCTCCGGCGCTGGTCGCCGCCCACTTGCCGGCCCCGGTCGCGGCGGCGGACGGGATCGTCACCGTCGCCCCGGGGCGCCGTTTCGATCTGGCGGAGGTCGACGCGAACGCCGACGGCAGCCTCGACAAGGATTGGGCGAAGGCTGCGCTGGCGACCGAGCGTGCGCGGATTCAGGCGCTGCAGGAAAAACTCTACGCCGAGCGCCAGCGCAGCCTGCTCGTGGTGTTCCAGGCGATCGACACAGGCGGCAAAGACGGCACCATCCGCGCCGTCTTCGAGGGGGTGAACCCGCAGGGCTGCAGCGTCGCCTCGTTCAAGGTGCCCTCGATCGAGGAGCGCGACCACGACTTCCTGTGGCGCTATCACCAGCGCACCCCGGCGCGCGGCATGATCGGCGTGTTCAACCGCAGCCATTACGAGGACGTGCTGGTGGTGCGGGTGAAGGACCTCGTGCCGGAGCCGGTCTGGCAGGCGCGCTACGGCCTGATCAACGACTTCGAGCGCCTACTCACCGAATCCGGCACCCACATCCTCAAGTTCTTCCTCCACATCTCGAAGGACGAGCAGAAGGAGCGCCTCGAGGCGCGGATCGCAGACCCCGAGAAACACTGGAAGTTCGATCCGGCCGACCTCGTCGAGCGCAAGTCCTGGGACGCCTACCAGACGGCCTTCTCGGATGCGCTCACCCGGTGCTCGACGCCGCACGCGCCCTGGTACGTGGTGCCCGCCAACCGGAAGTGGTTCCGTAACCTCATCATCGCCCGCACCATCGCGGACACGCTGGAGGCGATGGACCCGCGATTTCCCGAGGCGCAAGCGGGCGTCGCGGAAATGACCGTGCCGGATTGAGGTGCGAAAGATCAGGAACAGGCGTTCGCCGACAACGTCAGCCTGAACCTCAATCCTTGTCGAGGCTGAGGTCCGGCGCCTCGGGGTTCTTCATGCCGACCACGTGGTAGCCGGCGTCGACGTGGAGGATCTCGCCGGTCATGCCGCGGGACATGTCGGAGATCAGGTAGGAGGCGGTCTCGCCGACCTCGCCGATCGTCACCGTGCGCCGTAGGGGCGCGTTGTACTCGTTCCACTTGAGGATGTAGCGGAAGTCGCCGATGCCGGAGGCGGCCAGCGTCTTGATCGGGCCGGCCGAGATCGCGTTGACGCGGATGTTCGACGGGCCGAGGTCGGCGGCGAGGTAGCGCACGGAGGCTTCGAGGGCGGCCTTGGCGACGCCCATGACGTTGTAGTGCGGCATCCACTTCTCGGCGCCGTAATAGGTCAGCGTCAGCAGCGAGCCGCCGTTGGGCATGATCTTCTCGGCGCGCTGGGCGACGGCCGTGAACGAGTAGCACGAGATCATCAGCGACTTGGTGAAGTTCGCTTCCGTGGTCTCGACGTAGCGGCCTGTCAGCTCGTCCTTGTCCGAGAAGGCGATGCAGTGGACGACGAAGTCGATCCCCTCCGGAAAAAGTTCGGCGGTCGCGGCGAACACCGCGTCGATCGAGGCCGGGTCGGTGACGTCGCAATGGCCGACGACGTGGGCGTCGAGCTCGCGGGCCAAGGGCTCGACGCGCTTCTTCAGGGCGTCGCCCTGGTAGGTGAAGGCGAGCTTTGCGCCATGAGCATGCGCGCTCTTGGCGATGCCCCAGGCGATCGAACGGTTGTTGGCGACGCCGAGCACGAGGCCGCGCTTGCCCGCGAGCAGGTTGCTGCCTTTCGCACCGTCCCTGGCGCCTGCGCCCTGCTCGTCCGTTGCGTCGAAAGCCGCCATGCCACACCCGAAATTTCGCTCTGGCACCCGGGACTCCGGGCCACCCCGCGCTACGGGGCGGCGGTCGCGCCGGTGGCATCCTTAGCGGAGGCGCGCCGGGGACGGAAGTCCGGCGAACCCGCCCGGAGCGCCGCCGGCTATTCGGCACGGGCGGTCCGTCGGCCCTTCACGAATTCGGTCAGGCCCGCGTCGTCCGCCAGCAGCTGGATCGCGGTCGTCGCGAACAGGTCGCCGCGGGTGCCGTCCTTCTTCGGCAGGCCCTTGCCGCGCAGGCGGAAGGTGCGGCCGGACGAGGTCATCGGCGGCATCTTCATCTCGACGGCACCGGTGAGCGTCGGCACCCGGATCGCGCCGCCGAGCACCGCATCCTCCAGCGGCAGGTCGACCGTGGTTCGCACGTCCGCGCCGTCCACCGTGAAGCGGGCATGCGGCAGCACGCGGATCGTCAGGAGGGCGTCGCCGGGCTCCGCGCGCGGGCCGCCGGGGGAGCCGAGGCCGCGCAGGCGGATCGTCTGCCCGTCGACGACGCCCTTCGGGATCATCACGTCGAACTCGCGCCCGCCCGGCAGGCCGACCCGCAGCTTCTCCTCGCTGACGATCTGCTCGAGGGTCACGCCGAGTTCGGCCGCCACGTCCTCGCCGCGGGCCGGCGCGCGCTGGCCAGGCCCGGCACCGCCCGCGCGAAAAGCTTCGCCGAACAGGTGCGAGAAGATGTCCTCGCCCATGCCGCCTGCCATGCCGCCCGCCGGCCCGCCGCGGCCGCGGGGCGCGCCGCCGAAGTCGAACCCGCCCGCGCGGCCGCCGCCGAAGCCTTCGAACCCGGTCGCACGCGGCTTGCCGTCGCCATCGATCTCGCCGCGGTCGAACTGCCGGCGCTTCTCCGGCTCGCCGAGGATCTCGTAGGCCGAGTTCGCCTCGGCGAAGCGGTCCTTCGCCTTGGCGTCCTTGTTGGTGTCGGGATGGTAGGTCTTGGCGAGCTTGCGATAGGCCTTCTTGATCTCGGCCTCGCCGGCGGTCTTGGGTACGCCCAGCACCTCGTAGGGATTGCGCATCGGTCTCTTGAGTTTCGTGGTTTCGCGCCGGCTGTGGAGCAGCGGCCATACAGGCCGCATGTGGGCGGCCTGTTGCCCTTGCGCAACGTAGGGGCGGCGAGACTCGGCGCAAGCGTTGCCGACGTCAAGCCGAGCGCAGCGCAAGGCTTGCCGGACGCAGCGCCGGGCGCGTCGCGCTCAGCCCGTCTTGTCTGTGTGGCCCTTGTCCAGGTGGCTCTTGCCCGGCGGTGCCTTGTCCGACGGAGCCTTGCCGGTGCGGATCCGCTTCAGCTCCCATTCGCCGCCGGAGGGCTTGCAGCCGGTGCCGCGCACGAAGCGGCTGCTGTTCGGCGCGATGACCGAGGCGAGGAAGTCGCGGCAGATCAGGTCCTGGGCGACGTAGGGCAGCCCGGTCGGGTTGATCGTGCCACGCAAGGCGGTCTCCGGGTTGTCCCACTTCACCGGCTTGCCGTTGCCTTGCGGGTCGAGGGCGACCCCAAGCGCGGCGTAGGCGCGGCGCCAATCCTCCTCGCCGAGGTCCGAGCCGAAGCTCGTCGGGCGCCGGTTGATGCTGCCGGTGACGATCGGCTCGTCGGCCACCGTCGCGGCCTTGGCCTCCGGGGTGGCGTCCGCGCGGAAGATCAGGAGCGGCTGGCTGCAGCCGCAGAGCATCGAGACGAGGCAGGCGGCCAGTGCCGCCGGCGCGATCCGCTTCGCACACGCCTCCGCCTGCGGCGTCGCCGCGGCCACTTCCTTCTTGTCGGGACGACGCATTACACCTGTACCCGAGACCCTGAACCCCAGCCGAGATGGCGCGTAAGTGTGCTCCAACGTCGGTGCCCCCCGACCCGGATCTCACAACGGAGGATTAAGTCGTGGACGCGTTAAAGATCGATGAGTCGGGCGGACATGATGCGGTCCCGGACGCCGCGGACTTCACCCTGAGCGACGACCCGTTCGGCCTGTTCGCGGCCTGGATGGCCGAGGCGACCGCCTCCGAGCCCGAGGACGCCAACGCCATCGCGCTCGCGACGACCGGCGCGGACGGGCTCCCCGACGTGCGGATGGTGCTGCTGAAGGGCTACGACGCGCGCGGCTTCGTGTTCTACACCAACGTCGAATCCGCCAAGGGCGAGGAGCTGGCCGCCAACCCGCAGGCCGCCTTCGTGCTGCATTGGAAGAGCCTGCGGCGGCAGATCCGCGTCCGCGGTCCGGTGTCGCGGGTGACGGCCGAGGAGGCGGACGCCTACTTCGCCAGCCGCCACCGCGACAGCCGCCTCGGGGCGATCGCCAGCCGGCAGTCGCGCCCGCTTTCGGGCCGCGACGCGCTGATGGCGGAGGTGGCGGAGCTGTCGGCGCGCTACGAGGACGGGCCGGTGCCGCGGCCGGAGAACTGGACCGGCTTCCGGATCGAGCCGGTGGCGATGGAGTTCTGGCGCAACGGCGACTACCGCCTGCACGACCGCGTCCGCTTCACCCGCAACGGCGAGGGCTGGGACCGGTCGCGGCTTTATCCGTAGGGACGGGTTACGGCACCAGGGGCGGCAGCGGCGGCGCAACGCCCTCGGGCAGCGCGGTGCGGGCGACGTTCATCGTCATGGCGAGCAGCGCGTAATAGCCGTTGATGCCGGTGAGATCGATCGCCCCCTGCTCGCCGTAGAGGGCGACCAGCGCCGCATAGGTCGGGTCGCTCACGGCCTTGTTGCGCTGGAGCTCGGTCGAGAACGCGTAGACCGCGGCCTCCTCGGACGACATGCCGTCCGGCCGGCGGCCTTCCGCGATCGCCTGCGCCACCGCCGGATCGAGGCCGGCTTTCAGCGCGATCGGGTGATGGATCTGCCATTCGATCTGCTGGCTCCACTCGCGGGCCACGATCAGGATCGCGAATTCGCTGATCTTGAACGGCAGGACGCTGTCGTAGCGCAGGTACAGGCCCATCTCGCTGGCGCGCAGCATCAGGTCGGGACTGCGCAACAGCGGCACGAAGGGGCCGAAGACAGGCACCTTCCGCGCGGCCAGGAACGCGTCCGACGCCGCGACTTGGGCCGGGGTGAGGCTGGCCGCCGGGATCGCGGGCATCCGGTCGGTGGGGCGGGCCGTGTTCGGCATGGAGCGATGATCCGGCTGTGCTGGCTGCGGGGCTTGGGTGATCCCGCTCCACGTCCTGCCGGTCAAGCGCCGCGGCCAGTGTTGCGGCGCGGCGAAGCCGCTGGATTTTCGAGACCGCTGCGCTTAGACCGGAGCCTCAATGCGGAGGCCCGCCGGGGTGCCCCGGCGCCGGCCCCGAATGGAAGCGAGGCACGGCCTTGGCCACACCCGGAAACGAACGCCGCCGCATCATGCTGCTCACGGGGGCGAGCCGCGGCATCGGGCATGCCACCGTCAAGCGCTTCTCCGCCGCGGGATGGCGGGTCATCACCTGCTCGCGCCACGCGTTCCCGGAGAACTGCCCGTGGGAGATGGGGCCGGAGGACCACCTCCAGGTCGATCTCGCTGACGCCGCGGACACCGTGCGCGGGGTCCGCGAGGTCGCCGAGCGGCTCGCGAACGAGGGCGGCTTGCTGCACGCGCTCGTCAACAACGCCGGCATCTCGCCGAAGGGCCCGAACGGCGAGCGCCTCGGCGCCCTGCCGACCGACTTCGCGACGTGGCAGCGGGTGTTCCAGGTCAACGTCTTCGCGCCCGTGCTGCTGGCCCAGGGCCTGCGCGACGAGCTCGCCCGCGCCAAGGGCTCGATCGTCAACGTCACCTCGATCGCCGGATCGCGCGTCCACCCGTTCGCCGGGGCGGCCTACGGCACCTCGAAGTCGGCGCTCGCCGGCCTGACCCGCGAGATGGCCGCCGACTTCGGTCCGCTGGGGGTCCGCGTCAACGCGATCTCGCCGGGCGAGATCGATACCGCGATCCTTTCGCCCGGCACCGCCAAGCTTGTCGAGCAGATCCCGCAGCGGCGCCTCGGCACCCCGGACGAGGTCGCCAAGGCGATCTACTTCCTGTGCACCGAGGCCTCGTCCTACGTGAACGGCGCCGAGCTGCACATCAACGGCGGCCAGCATGTCTGACCGGCTGGTCCGCTGGTCCCTTCTTCTCGTTTTCGCCGCCACCCCCGCCGCCGCAGAGCCGGCGGTCACGATCCTCGGCCTGCCGTTCCAGGCGACCGCGATGCGCGGGCCGCGCAGCGAGGTCGCGGTGGCGGTGGCGACCTCCGGGCTGATCCCGCTGGCCCGCTCGGCGAACGCGGCGGCGCCGGAGGCGGGCGACGAGGAGAGCGCGCCGCTGATCGTGGTCTGGGGCAAGGAGGGCGGCGCGGCGCTCAGCCTCGTCGACGGCACGATCCGCACGACGCTGCTCGGCGCCGAGGCGATCGAGGGCCTGGCCGCCGCCGAGACGCCACGCGGCGCCCTGCCCGGCTCGCGCCGCGCGCTGTCGGGCGCCGTCAGCGCCTACCTCACCGGGCCGACCCGCGCGATGGGCACCGCCACGCCGGCGGCCGCTGGCCTCACCATCCGGGAGCGCCAGCCGGTGGCGATGGGTGGCGACCCGAAGCCTGTGCCGGTCTCGACCGTGACGGTCTCGCCCGGGCCGGAGGCGACCTTCGCCGCCGCGCGGCCCCGCGCCGTCCGGGTCGCCGGCAAGCTCGCCTTCGTCGCCGCGACGTTCCAGGGCGGCGAGGCTTCCGGCCTCGCGCTCGTCGCCCGGGCCGGCATCGGCGACTGGTCGGTCGCCGCGCGGACGCCGCCGCAGGACGGCGCGCCGCTGCGGATCGCGGCCGTCGCCGACTTCGCCGGCACCGGGTCGCCGCGGGTCGCCGCCATCCTCGCGAAGGGCGGGCGGCTTCAAGTGTGGAGTCCGGCCGCCGACGCCTTCACCCTCGACGGCGAGGCCCCGGGCTATGCGGCAGGTTCGGGTGACGTCGACCTCGCCGCCGCGGTCGAGGGCGAGGACAAGGCTGCGCCGGACCTCGCCCTGCCCGGCGCCGACGGCACGGCGCTCGCCCTGGTCTCGCTGAAGGGCGGCATCCGCGAGCGGGCGCGGATCGCGCTCCCTGCGCCTGCCGCCTTCGGCGTCGCCGCGCTCGGCCGCGGGCGCCAGGCGCGCATCCTGGTCGGGATGTCCGACGGCCGCGTCGCCGTGGTCGCGCCGGACGGGGCGACGCCGTGAGCGAGGCCGAGACGCGCCTGTTCCCGCTGCGCCCCTTCGTCGGCGCGTCGATCGCGGTGATCCGCGACGATCGCGTGCTGCTCGCCGCGCGGGCCAACGCACCGATGCGCGGCGTCTGGACCCTGCCCGGCGGCCTCGTCGAAGCCGGCGAGGCCATCGCCGACGCGGCCCTGCGCGAACTCAAGGAAGAGGTCGGCCTCGACGCCGAGATGGTCGGCGTGCTGCCGCCCACCGAGATCATCCAGCGCGAGGCCGACGGCCGCGTGCGCCACCACTACGTCGTCCACCCGCACGCGGCGCTCTGGTGCGGCGGCGAGCCGGAGGCCGGCCCCGAAGCGCTCGCTGTCCGTTGGGCGACCCGCGCGGAGTTGGCGGAGCTGGAGACGACGCCCGGCCTCGCGGACACGCTCGCCGCCGCGTTCGCGAAGGTCGAGGCCTATCGGTCGGCGGGTGGCCGATGAAAACGGTTTCAGCCGCCGTTGACCCAGTCCCGCAGCCGTCCAACCGCTCGGGTAGGCCTTTCGCGCACTACTCGCCGCAGAACGTGCGGATTTCACGAACCCCGTTGTCGTCCCCTCCTCGCCATCCCGGGTCGCCTAAGGCGAGCCCGGGATCCAGAACCGCGGATGGTGATCCAGCTTGCGCTGTCGGCGGCTCTGAATCCCGGGCTCTGCTGCGCAGGCCCGGGATGACAGGGAGTAGGAAGACACCAAGCGGCTCATTCGGGCGGATGATCGCCACGCTGCGAACGATCCTCTTGGTTTTCGGCTGTCTCGCCGCCGCCGCGCACACGCCGGCCCTCGCCCAGCAACGCCCGGCGGCGCACCCGGCCGCGAAACCTGCCGAGAAAGAGCCGCCGGCCCCGCCTCCGGAGCAGGCCGCCCCCTACGACCGCGACCTCACGCGCCTGTCCGAGATCATCGGCTCGCTCGCCTTCCTGCGCGGGCTCTGCGCGGGGGCCGACGCCGCCGAGTGGCCGAACCGGATGAAGGCGCTGATCGAGGCCGAGGGCGTCACCCCCGGCCGACGCGACCGCCTCGCCGGGGCCTACAACCGCGGCTATCGCGGCTATGCCGCGACCTATCGCGTGTGCACCCCCGCGGCGCACGAGGCGACTGCCCGCTTCGTCGCCGAAGGCGAGCGCCTGTCGCACGCGCTGGCCGGGCGTTTCGGCGGATAATGCAGCCCGGCCACACCCGCGAAGCATCCGGGAAAACCGCGGTATTCGATCGGTCGCGTTAACCGCTTCGCAATTCCCGGCTGGTCGCGGACCCATGAGCCGCCTATCATCCCCTCCGTACGCCGGGCCTCCAGCCCGCGCGCAACGGATACGACCGCCATGCAGAACAGCACTCAGACCGCCCCGTTCGAAGCCGACGTGGACGAGAAGCGCGCCGCCCTGGGCTACGTGTCCGAAGCGTTCGCGGAAGGCTGTCTCGACGGCCTCGACGGAGATTGCATGGCCCAGGCCGCCCTGTTCGCGGCCTTCCAGGAACTCGTGATGACCTATGGCGAGGAGGCCACCGCCCGCTACGCCGAGGGATTCCCCGAGCGTATCCGCGGCGGCGCCTTCACCACCGCGCTCCAGCACTGAGGGCACGTCCGATCGACGCCACCGGCCGGTTGCTCGCCCTCGGCGCGGGCATCCGGCCAACCATCTCAGGCCCATGCGAGGGGTCGGCCTAGACACCGAGGCCTGACGGTTCAGGCCCGCGGCAGCGCTTCCTCGAAGACAACGGCCTCGCCGCGCGACGGCTCGGTCAACACGCCGTCCCACATCACGCGGGCGCCGCGCACCACCGTGCCGACCGGCCACCCCGTCACCACCTTGCCGTCGTAGGGTGTCCAGGCGCTCTTCGAAGCGATCCAGTCGTTGCGGATGGTCTCGCGGCGCTTGAGGTCGACCACCGTCACGTCGGCGTCGTAGCCCAGCGCGAGGCGTCCCTTGCGCGCGATGCCGAACAGGCGCTTGGGCCCGGCGCTGGTGAGATCCACGAAGCGCTCGAGCGAAAGGCTGCCGGCCGCCACGTGGTCGAGCATGATCGGCACCAGCGTCTGCACTCCGGTCATCCCCGACGGCGAATCCGGATAGGGCTTGGCCTTCTCGTCCAGCTGGTGCGGCGCGTGGTCCGAGCCGAGGATGTCGGCGACGCCCTGCTCCAGGCCCCACCAGATCTTCCGGCGATGCGCCTCGCCGCGCACCGGCGGGTTCATCTGCACGAGGGTGCCGAGGCGCGCATAGGCCTCGTCGCCGTTGATCGTCAGATGGTGCGGCGTCACCTCGACGCTCGCCACGTCCTTGTGGTCGGCGAGGTGGTCCATCTCGTCGCCGGTGGAGATGTGCAGGATGTGGATGCGGGCGCCGGTCTCGCGCGCCAGCGCCACCAGCCGCCGGGTCGCCTGCATCGCCACCTCGGGCGAGCGCCAGACCGGGTGCGAGGCCGGGTCGCCGGGGACCCGCAGGTCCTTGCGCGCGCGCAGCATCGGCTCGTCCTCGGAATGGAACGCGGCGCGGCGGCGGATCGCCTTGAGGATGGCGCGCACGCCCGCGTCGTCCTCGACCAGCAGCGAGCCGGTGGAGGAGCCGACGAACACCTTGATGCCGGCGGCCCCCGGCAGCCGCTCCAGCTCGGCGAGCGCGCCGACGTTCTCGTGGGTGCCGCCGACCCAGAACGCGAAGTCGCAATGCATCCGGTGGTGCGCGCGCGACACCTTGTCGGCGAGCGCGGCGGCACTGGTGGTGAGCGGGTTGGTGTTGGGCATCTCGAACACCGCGGTCACGCCGCCCATCACCGCGGCGCGCGAGCCGGATTCCAGGTCCTCCTTGTGGTCGAGGCCCGGCTCGCGGAAATGCACCTGCGTGTCGATCACGCCCGGCAGTAGGTGCAGGCCGGTGCAATCCTGCCGCTCGCCGACCGTCGCCTGCGCCAAGTCGCCGATCGCCGCGATGCGTCCGTCGCGGATGCCGAGGTCGGCCCGGTGCGCGCCGTCCTGGTTCACCACCGTGCCGCCGGAGAGGACGAGGTCGAAGGGCTTGTCCATGGGAAACGCCTTGCGCGAGCGCCTTGGTTGAGGCCGGGTCACCGGCGGCTTATGTCACGCGTCATCCTCGCGCAATCGCGCAGCCCGGAAGGCCTCACCTCGCCGAGCGAGGCCTCGCGGCGCCGACGAAGGAACTGCCATGCCGATCGCCCTGCTGCCGGACCGCGCCCTCGTCCACGTCACCGGTCCTGACGCCCCCGCCCTGCTCCAGGGTGTGATCACCTGCAACGTCGAGACCCTCGGCGAGGCCGAGGCCCGGCTCGGCGCCCTGCTGACGCCGCAGGGCAAGATCCAGTTCGACTTCCTGATCTCGCCCATCCCCGGCGGCTTCCGCCTCGACATCGCGTCCGAGCAGGCGGCGGCCCTGGCCAAGCGCCTGACGCTCTACCGCCTGCGCGCCCAGGTCGAGATCGCGGTCGACCCGACCGTCGCCATCGCCGCATCCTGGGATGGCGCCACCACCGCGGCCGAGGTCGACGCCGTCGCCGACGCGCGGGCGGACGGCCTCGGCGCGCGGCTCTACGCGGCCGTCGGCGCCTTCTCCGCGGATGCGGCGGAGGCGGATTACCACGCCCACCGCATCGCCCTCGGCGTCCCCGAGGCCGGGCGCGACTTCCCCCTCGGCGACGCCTTCCCGCACGAGGCGTTGATGGACCAGCTCGGCGGCGTCGACTTCCGCAAGGGCTGCTATGTCGGCCAGGAGGTTGTCTCGCGGATGCAGCACCGCGGCACCGCCCGCACCCGGATGCTGCCCGCGACCTATCCCGAGGGCGAGGCGGCGGCGCCCGGCTCCGAGATCACCGCCGGCGCCAAGGTGCTCGGGCGGACGGGAAGCCAAGCCGCCGGGCGCGGCCTGGCGATGCTGCGCCTCGACCGGCTCGCCGACGCGATCGCGGCGGGCGAGCCCCTGCACGCCGACGGCAAGGTCCTCACCGTCGCGCGCCCGGCCTTCGCCAGCTTCGCGATGCCCGACGCCGCGGCCGGCTGAATGGCCGAGGCACTGCACGTCACTGAGCCTCACCACCCGGTCGAGGGCCTGATCCATCACCCGGACGGCTGCGCCCGGTGCTGGTGGGCCGGGCTCGATCCGCTCTACGTCGCCTATCACGACACGGAGTGGGGCGTACCCGAGCGCGACGGGCGAGCGCTCTACGAGAAGCTGATCCTCGACGGTTTCCAGGCCGGTTTGTCGTGGATCACCATCCTGCGTCGCCGCGACGGCTTCCGCCGCGCCTTCGCCGACTTCGATCCCGAGGCCATCGCGCGCTTCACCGAGGCCGACGTCGCGCGCCTGATGCAGGATACCGGCATCATCCGGAACCGCGCCAAGATCGTCGGGACCGTCGCCGGCGCCCGCGCCTGGCTGCGGATCGAGGAGAGCGGGCCGGGATTTTCGAAGTTCCTGTGGAACCACCTGCCAGAGGGTCAGCCGGTTCAGGACATTGCCCGGACGCGAGGCGAGATCCAGACCGAGACGGACTTGTCTCGTCGCATCGCCAAAGCCCTGAAGGCGCAGGGCTTCACCTTCTGCGGGCCGGTGATCGTCCACGCCTTCATGCAGGCGGTGGGGATGGTGAACGACCACCTCGTCGGCTGCCATCGCCACGCGCCCTGCGCCGCGCTGGCGGAGGAGGACCGTTGAGCGCCGTGCAGCCGCGGGCCTGGCAGCGGATGCTGTCGGGCCGTCGCCTCGACCTGCTCGACCCCTCCCCGCTCGACATCGAGGTGGCCGACATCGCCCACGGGCTCGCCCGCGTAGCGCGCTGGAACGGGCAGACCGCCGGGCCGCACGTGTTCTCCGTGGCGCAGCACTCGCTGCTGGTCGAGGCGGTCGGCCGCCACCTCCTCCCGGCCTGCACCCCGGAGCAGGGCCTCGAACTGCTGCTGCACGACGCGCCCGAATACGTCGTCGGCGACATCATCTCCCCGCTCAAGGCGGCGATCGGCGACGCCTACAAGGGCGTCGAGCGGCGCCTGCTCGCCGCGATCCGTCGCCGCTTCGGCCTCGATGCCCCGACGCCGGCCTTCGCACGCCTGGTCAAGCGCGCAGACCGCGTCGCCGCCCACGCGGAGGCGGTGCGCCTCGCCGGATTCGCGCCGGACGAGGCGACGCGCTATTTCGGCCGGCACGAGGACCTGCCCGAGCCCGTCCTCGCCCTGCTCGACCCCTGGCCGACGGCCGAAGCCCAGGCCCGCTACCTGGACCACTTCGCGGCGCTGCAGACGACCGCCTCCAAAACCTGACGGAAATCCCGGACCCGAGATGTCGACGCTCCACGTCTGCCCCCTGTCGCGCCTGACCGAGACCGTCGCCGCGACCGGGGCGAGCCACGTCCTGACGCTTGTCACGCCGCCGGCGACGCCGACGCGGCCGGCGAGCATCGCCGAGGGCTGCCACGCGGTCGTCGGCGTCAGCGACATCGCGGTCGCCACGGACGGCTACGTGCTGCCGGCCGAGGACCATGTCCGCGCCATCCTCGACTTCGTCACGTCGTGGCCGCGCGAGAACCCGATGGTGATCCACTGCTACGCCGGCATCAGCCGCTCGACCGCGGCCGCCTACATCGCCGCCTGCGCCCTCGACCCGGCGCGCGACGAAATGGAAGCCGCCGCTTCCTTGCGCCTCGCCTCGCCGTCGGCCACGCCGAACCGCCTGTTCGTCGAGATCGCCGACCGCCTGCTCGGCCGCGACGGCCGTATGGTCGCCGCCATCGCCGCGATCGGCCGCGGCGCGGACGCGTTCGAGGGCGTCCCGTTCCGCTACGAACTCGGCTGACCGGGCCGATCCGCCGCCGTACCGGTGTGGCGCAAACGTCGCCGCAGCCTCGGAAAACCGCCGGTCGCACCCCACCCTGATCGTGCCCGGGGTTGTCGCGGTCGCCGCCTCCGCCTTAGAACCGCACCAAAGGATCCTGTAGGGATGACCGAAAGCCGACCCGACGCGACCGCGATCGCCGCCGACATGCCTTTCGAAAAGGCGCTGGAGCAGCTCGAGGACATCGTCCGCCGCCTGGAGAAGGGCGACGTGGCGCTCGACGAATCGGTGACGATCTACGAGCGCGGCGAGGCGCTGAAGCGCCACTGCGAGATGCTGCTGAAGCGGGCCGAGGCCCGTATCCAGCGCATCACCCTGACACCCGACGGGCGCGCCGAAGGCGTCGCACCCCTGGACGTCGACTGAGATGCGGAGCGTGCGCGCCCTGCGCCCTCGCTCCCCGTCCGAGACTTGAGATGAGGCCGAACCCGTGACGCAGTCCCCCCCGATGCCGGCCCCCTCGATTTTGGACGGTTTGTCTGAGACGTCTGCGTTGCGTTTGTTGCCGGAGGGCGACCTTCCGGCGGTTGCGGAGGCGGTTCGGTCTGAGATGATCGAGACCGTGTCGGTGACGGGCGGGCATCTCGGGTCCGGGCTCGGGGTGGTCGAGCTGACGGTGGCGTTGCACCACGTGTTCGA
>NZ_VRVF01000062.1:0-30813 GCF_008040045.1 Methylobacterium sp. WL8
TCACACGCCTTCCGTCCCTCGCTGGGGTCGACGGTCTGCCCAAATCCCCATAGCTCTGCGCCCGCCATCCCGCGGGTTCGTTCTTCCACGACTTTCGTACGCCTCGCGGCGCCCGAAACTCTTCAGGATTTCTGCCGGTCTGCTTTCGGGCAGTGATCGATTGAAGCGGACATCGCCTCCGTGCCCGCTCACGAGCTCGAGCATACCCTCACGATGTCCGCTACGCGGCATTCCAGTTTGCCGGTTTGCTATGGTCGGTTTAGCTGAAAAAGTTCGTTTTGGATGGTCCAACTGAACATTCAAAACAGACGGATGCCATGGTTCTCTTGGGCCATACCCAAACCAAACCATTGACTGCTCAGGCTTGTAAGGAGCGGGTCGGATTACGATGGACACGAACCTCCATCGCCACTGCCGCCGTTGCAGGAGGCGCTGCTACTATTCGAACTCGTGAACTGACCCATCGAATGGGCACCGCTTCCAGATCTGAAGCACAGGCGACCGTCAGTGAGGGCACAGATGATGAGCGAGATGCCATGCAACGGCGCGACACAACCAATCATAAAGCAATAGCCGGCGATACTATCGAGAGGCTTGTGAGGCGGACCGTATACTTCATAGTATCCGCCAGCGGCCATAAGCCCGCCAGCTATCAAAATCAGGATGCCAAGAACCAACATTCCGGACACTCGCCCCCTGGTGAGCTGATTAACTCCCATGTGGTCACCCCTCTGGTTAGGACACAGGACAGTTACAGAGTTCGCCGGCCTTGGCCACTTTGATAGTGACGGCTTCAGGCGGTGGCTGTCGCCACTATACCCAAACCGAACCACACTGATCGGCTGCTTGGGGTGGTTTCCTGCCCGTCCGCTTCAGGCCGGAGAAGGTATCAGAACTTACATCGCTGCCCCATGCGCTCTCGTCCTATAACGGCCCGTCGCGTGGCTTCACCCATTCCGAAGAAATATCACGGCCACAGGCGCTCGCTCGTCCAGCCTCCATGGTTCTCTCGTCGGTATCGCAAACGCGTGTGTCTGCGTTCCTCGTCCGCCTGCCAGAACTCGACCTCATTAGGCTTTACGGCGTAGACCGCCCAGGTCGGTGATACGGTGGACGGGGCGGCCTCGATCCGACGGCGCTGCTCGGCCAAGCCCGCATCCAACGCTGCGTCGCTCACGAGGACGTCACTCTGCCGAGCGAGCAAAGCACCCGCACGCGAACCGATGGGGCGGGCCAGGAAGTCTGCCTCACAGATCTCCCGACTCATTTCGATGACTGGACCGCGTAGGCGGACCTGCCGACCGAGTGGCTGCCAGTAGAATGTCAGGGCGGCACGGGGCTGGGCGGCGATCTGGCGGCCCTTGGGACTGAGCTTCGTGCTGGCGAAGTGCCATCCATCGGCATCCACGTTCTTGAGGATCAGGACGCGGGCATCAGGGTAGCCCTGCTCATCGACAGTCGAGAGCGTCATGGCATGGGCTTCGGGTATGCCCCCGTCGATAGCATCGCAGAGCCATGTCTCGAAAAGACCGCGTGAGTCATCCGGGGTGGCGGTGGCATCGAATGGCGCGAAAGGACCGGCGAGGGATTTGAGGCCGCGAAGCCGCTCTTTCAGTGCCATAAACTGCTCCGATATCAACCAACAGGAGGACGGCCGAGCCAGCCGACCGCCAACTATGAATCAGCTTCGAAGCATGACCCCGGCAAAAACTTTGCTAACGCACTCTCTGATCTGCGAAAATTGAGATCGGGGTGGGGTCACGATCGGCGCCGATCGTGACCCCACCCCAAAGCGAAATTTAGCTTATATTCTAACCTATTGAGACCGGTCCTGGGAGGGGTGAACCTTCAACGCCTTTTCACACTCATCTCTCCGGATCCTGCATCCGCCGGCCCCGCCCTCACGGCGTGAACCCGATCGCTTCGGGGAACGCGTCCTTAAGGTAGAGGCGATCCCGGGACGACACCTCGCGCGCATCCATGAACTCGCGGAGTCGCCGCGCGGCCGTCAGGATGCGCTCCCGGATCTCCTCGGCCTCCCGCGCCTGCAGCTTGAACGCCGGATGCGCTCCATACGCGGCCTCGACGTTCCAGGCCGGCGAGACCCCGGGTGCCGGTGCCGGAACGTGACGGGCCCGGTCCGGGTGCGGGACAATGTCGAACACCGGCGAAAGCGACCAGCCCTCGCCCCTGTCCACGAAGGCATGGTTCCTCAGGTGGTCGTCGGTGTTGTGGAGGTATGCGTTCAGCAGCAGGCGTCCGAACACCTGGGCCGGCGCATCCTTCACGCCGATCTGCCGGGCGACGGCCGCGATGTCCGTGTAGGTGCTCTCCGTGCCGTAGCTCGTGGACGGCTGCCTCAGCAGGGTTGCGGCGCTGAGGTACGCGAACGGCCGGCCTTCGACGCCCCCGTCGCGATCGAAGCGTTCGACGAACAGCGCGGCACGACCGCCTGCGACCACGATCTTCCGCCGCGGCACCGGAAGACCGGCCGCTTCGGCGACGTCGAGACAGGCAGCCTCGACCCGGGGGTCGTCGAACCTGTCCATCGAGGTCGGGAACTTGGCGATCCATTGCCGCCCTTCGGATCGGATCCTGGCCTTGGGCCGGGCGCCGCCGACGTCGCTGTTCCGGAACAGGAGCTTGAAATGGTGCCCGTCGGCGTCGCCGGTCTCGACGGCGTCCGCGGCGTCCATCAGGGCCTCGAGGTCGTCGGTCTCGTTCGGCAGATCGACGAGCGGGACCTCCGGCGGGATCCATGTCGCGGGTCCGCTCCGGGGCATCGGGCCGAAGGCCAGATCGCCGGTGCGACCCCGCCCTCCGAGGGCGAGGTATTCCGGCATCGACAGGACGCTGCCCGGGAACGCCCTGGTCAGGACCTCCTTGCCCCACCCGTCGGGACCCGCGTCGTGGAACGCCAGCGGCACCTCCTCCGGAGCGGCGGCATACGACCTGGCGACAAGCTTCAGGCCGATCGGATCGATGGGTTTCGCCCGGTCGACGCCGAAGCAGGATGCGGCATAGCGGAAGCGCCCGACACGCTTCGGACCCGTCCCTTCGAAAGTCAGGTCGCCGATCGGCGCGTAGTCGGTCCCGTCCCAGCGGTAGACCACGAGATAGTCGAGCCGTCCGGCCCTAGAAGTCCGCCACACCGGTTCTGCTCCCCGCCCGCTTGCGACCGGACGCCAATTCCATGCTCTCGCCCATCGGATCGACGGCCAACAGATCGCCGATCCGTTCCGCGCATCCGAACACGGTCAGCGCCTTGATGGCGACGGCGAGCGTCACGCCGGGGCGACCCTTCTCGAGATTGATGACGGTGGGACGATGTACGCCCATCCGCTCCGCCAGTTCGATCTGTGACAGGTTTCTCCGCAGCCTCGCCAGACGCACGCGTTCGCCGAACACCCTCAGGCTCCGGATTTCCTCGGTCGAAAGGATGGCGGTGGTGTTCATGCGGCTATCACATACATTGAGCCCGTCAATGTATGTGATAGCCGTACATCATGCAACGCATAAAACGCGAATTCGGTTCGGTCGTGCGGGTGGACCCGAGAGTCATGGCTGACGCTGGCGTACAACGCCGGAACATCCGCCAAGCGCAGGTCTTCGCCTGATAGGTAGAACCGCTGGACAGTGCGATGGCCCGGGACGACACGACCAAGACCGAGGCGATTGGCACCCGACCGCCAGGCAACCCACTCAACCCTACGATGGTCCAGCATTTCCCGTCGAGAGCGCTGGCCCTACCCCCCCGGGCTCCTCGAGCCTACGCCCGCTCGTGTGCTCAAGAGCGGCGGATACGATGGTAAGCCGCCCTCGACGAGCTCAGGAGACGCCAAGGGCGGGTACGGAGCCGGTTAAGGCAGGGGATTCCCCTCCGCTGGACCGCAGCGGGCCCCTGTAGGATCTTAGGCAGCTAAACGGCCGGGTCGGCCCAGGCCTATTTGCTTTGCCAGTGCCGAGCGCTTCTCTGAGTAAGCGGTCGAAGTAACCGGGTAGTCGGCCGGCAGGCCGAAGCGCGCCCGGTACGACTGCGGGTCGAGCCCGTGCTTCGTCAGATGGCGTTTGAGGGTCTGGTAGGTCTTGCCGTCGATGAATGAGACCAATCCATCCGACCGGATCAATTTACGGATTTGTGCCGCGGTCGGCTTCTCGATCTCCTCGGCCGGGACGCTGGCGCCACCGGCGGCTGTCCCGCTCGCGATGCCGTTGAGGGCCGCATGGACGGTGCCGATCAGTCCCGGAAGCTTAGTCACCGACACGCGGTTGTTGGAAACGTAAGCCGCTACCAGTTTGCTCGCCATTGCGAGCATATCGGGGTTCAACCACAGGTTATCTTTGATCACTTCGTTCGTCCTGTGTGTACGCTACCGGCGTGAGATCTGCCGATCCTAGATCCAGATCAAGGCACAACTCGCTTATGATCGCGCGAGCCTGCCGTGACCTGTACGCATGCTATGAGGATTTGGTTCTGGGGAAGAGTGAGCTGGGGCGCCTCATCGAGGGGCTCTGGTTCTACTTCCCATCGAGAGCCGACGACGACAGCTCGCGAGCGCACAGCATTGCACAGGTGCTGCATGATGAGCCCCGGCCGCCCAAGCGGTCCGGGGCTTTCTTTGCTCCATCGAGCCTCATGTCGAAGTGCAGCAACAAATTTCCATCCGTGTTGCAGCATTCGGCGGTGTGTTCTCCATAGAGGTAGCTTGACCAACGGCATCAGGCGGTAGAGCGATAGATCCTCTTGATGGAAGGAACCGTCGTGGACGAACAAGCTGAAGCTCAATCCCCCAACTTCATGGAACTCGCTGCCGACCTCGTTTCGGCTTACGTGTCGAACAACAACGTGCCGGTGTCGGAGCTGCCGAACGTGATCGCCAGCGTGCACGCGGCCTTGGCTGGTCTTGCCAACGGAGCGCCCGCCGAGTCGGCTGGCCCCGAGAAGCCGACGTCAGCGCAGATCAAAAAGTCGATCGCGCCTGATGCTCTCATCAGCTTCGTGGATGGCAAGCGCTACAAGACCCTGAAACGCCACCTGACCACTAACGGCATGACGTTCGAAGAGTACCGAGCGCGCTACGGTCTGCCGTCGGACTATCCTTCGACATCGCCCGCCTACTCTGCGCAGCGTTCCGAGCTGGCGCGGTCGCTCGGCCTGGGTCAGCAGCGGCGCAAGGCGGTCCCTAATGCCGCCGAAGCCGACGAGACGGTCTCTGAGGCGCCCAAAATCCGCGGTCGGCCGCGCAAGGCCGCAGAGACTTCCGAGGCGGCTCCCAAGGCGAAGGGCCGGAAGAAGGTCGCCGAGACGGCGTGAGGCCGCTCAGCGCCCCGTTCCGGCACATGCGCAGTGGCATCTCTTTCACGCTCTCCACCTCGGATCGCCTTCGGCTCGAAGCACTCGTCGCGGATCGAAACACGCCGCAGAAGCACGTCTGACGCGCCCGCATCATGCTGCTGAGCGCCGATGGGCTCGGGACGCACGCGATCATGCGTGCGGCGGGCGTATCCAAGACGGTGGTCTGGCGCTGGCAGGACCGCTTCGCGCAGGAGGGCGTCGATGGGGTCCTTCGGGACAAGACACGGCCGGCGCGCATCCCGCCGCTGGGGCCGGAGGTGGCGGCGCGCGTGGTGGCTCTGACCCAAGGAGAACCACCCGGCGAGACCACGCATTGGACGGCCGCCGCCATGAGCAAGGTTGCGGCTATCAGCATCTCGTCGGTGCAGCGGATCTGATGGGGGCACGGCCTACAGCCGCATCGGGTCCGGCAGTTCAAGCTCTCCACCGACCCGGCCTTCGCCGCCAAACTGCGAATGTCGTCGGGCTCTACGTCGAAGCGCGGCATGCCGGGTCAGGTTCAGCCTGTTCCGGCATGGCTGCCATAACCTGGGAAGGGAAGCCGAAGGGTTGGTCGAGGCGTTGAGGCCTCGCGACTGCACGTTGCCAGCCAACATCCCCACAAGAGCTCATCGATGACCGGGTACCTTGGAAGCGTCCCATCCAGACCTCCGGAACGCTCCATCGGCTGGTCGAACGCCCTGTCCCGGCGCTTCGGGAACATGGCCGGCAGTCGCGCCTACGATCTCGTCGTGCCGTCGCGGTATGACGGTGGTGCCCTTCCGTTGGTGGTGATGCTGCACGGCTGCTCGCAGACGGCGCGCGACTTCGCCATCGGAACCGGCATGGATCAGTTGGCCGAGGAACTGGGCTTCCTCGTCGCCTATCCCGACCAGCCGAGGTCGGCCAATCTCGGAAAGAGCTGGAACTGGTTCCGGTACGGCGACCAGGAACGTGACATGGGCGAGCCATCGATCCTGGCGGGCATCACACGTCAGGTCATGGACGAATTCCACGTCGATCCAGCGCGCGTCTATGTTGCCGGCCTCTCTGCAGGAGGCGCGGCCGCCGCGGTATTGGCTCAGGCCTACCCTGATCTCTATGCCGCCGTCGGTATCCATTCCGGACTGGCCAGCGGCTGCGCCGGGTCAATGGCGGCGGCGTTCGCCACGATGCGCCACGGTGCCTTGCTCACCCCGATAAGGGCGACGCACCCGATCCCGACCATCGTCTTCCACGGGGACCGCGACGGCACGGTTGCGTCGGTCAACGGCGACCAAGCCGTCGCGCAGGCGCAGCCGGATGGCGAGATGACCACAGCCACCGTCAAAGGCCGCTCCGAGGGCGGGAGGGATTACACGCGAACACTTATGACCGAGCCGGGCGGGGCGTGGGCGTCCGAGCAATGGGTGCTGCATGGTGGCGGGCATGCCTGGGCAGGCGGCCATCCATCCGGTTCTCACACAGACCCCTCGGGCCCCGACGCCAGCCGCGAGCTGCTCCGGTTCTTCATGGCACATCCGAAGAGCGCTTGATCGGCTGCGCCTGACTACACGTCTCGCGTAATCCCTCGTGATCGGCTGACGCCTGTTCGCTCATGCTACCGCCCACCCAGGACATGACCTTGCCCAAGACCATGACAGCCATTGACCATTCCGACCGCGACGCCGCGATCACAATCAACTCGTACACGACGGTCCTTCGGCATCCGAAGGTGCCGCACGAGCTGTTCGCGACCTATTGGCGAGACGTCCATGGCCCCCTGTGTTCGCGAATTCCCGGGCTCGGCTGGTACGTGCAGACCCATTTCGCCCGCGAGAAGGACGCACACCTATGGCCGGTGGTGGACGGCATCCGACCGTTCCCGGACTACGAACTCGATGGCGGCGTCGAAATTGGGTTTCACTCTGCAGAGGATCAAAAGGCGTTCAACGAGGCTTGTCCAATCCTGTTCGCCGACGAGCAGAACATGTTCGCGGCAACCGTCGCCTATGCCCTGCCAAAGGGCTCGACCACGCTGATCGATCGGATCGCCGAGCCTTCCCCGAACGCCGACGACGGGCTCGACCGTATCCACCTTCATCTCGGTGCCGCCCACGACGATACGGCGAAGTTCGGTGAGCGCGTCGGTCGCCTCGCCCAGGGGCTCGCCGCCGAGGAGGCGGTGCTGCGGGTCCGCATGCACCTACCAGACCCTTACGATAACACGCACCCAGCGCCTCCGGCGCCCAACGTCCGCCACGAGGTGCCCGCCGAACGCCGCCTGGTCGCGATCATCGACCTCGCATTCGCGTCCCCATTGGAAAGAAGCACGTTCTACGCGTCGGACGCCTTCATCCGTGCGACCGACGGCCTGAAGGCGGATGTCGCCTTCGCCTCGCCCTTCGCGGTCAGCGGCGTCTACACGTACGTCCGCGACAAGCAGCTGACGCTCGCCGGTCTGCGGGGCAGCCGTCCGGCCCAGCTCATCGAGCGGCTTGGTGCTCGCAACCAAGTCGCCGATGACGTCCGCCACCTGCTGCATACCGGGACGCTACCTGGTCGGTAACATCTCAGGCCGGTAGGCCCGACAAACCGCCTCTCCCCCTTCGAACGCGGGCCGCTTCGTACCCGCTGCCCTTTTCCATGACAGGCCGAAGACCCGAGCCAGACGTAGAACGAGTTCAGGGCTCTTTTCATAAGCGGACGTGCCGGACGCAGGCGGACGGACGCTTAGCGAACCCGCCCTGCCTTGATGAGCGTCCGCGCTGGTGCGTCTTCCATCATCGACCGCCTGTCCGCCGATGATTGTCAGGGGTCGCGAGCGCAATGGCGACCGGCGGCCGGTCGCAGTCCTGTCAAGGCAGGCGACGGTAGACGCCGGCGAATACCGTGCCGCCGGGCAGTTCGCAGGTGCCGGACTGGGTGACCTCCCAACGGTCCGCATTCAGCGGCGCAAAGGCCAGCCTGCAGGGGCCATCGGAGAAGGTGGCCCGCCCTTCCCGGAGGTCCAACAAGGCGTCAGTCCCGATGGCGAACACATCTCCCGCCTCCTCGCCGCCGGCCCCGATGTACGTCGAAGAAAGGGACACGCTGGCGAAGCCGTGGACCGGCCCCACGACGTTGAGGGTCGCGTGGTTGCCCTTGGGCTCCTCGCTGAAGAAGTCCGTGCCGACGATGGTCCCTACCTCGGACCGTTGTAGTTCGGCGTTCCGCCTGTCGTAGGCCTCGGCCAGGCAAGCTGAGGCGTTGCAGATCTGAGCGGTCCTCAGCCACTTCCGCTGCCGCGCCTCGACCCCATCGCGCTTCCCGGCCTTCAGGGCGGCCGCGTAAAGCCTCGCCATGATCTCGTCCCGGGCACCGAGGGCGGCATCCCCGCAGACGAGGCGCTCCATTCCAGTCGACACCTTGGCGCAGTCAAAGCTTGCCGCGTAGGCAGCCGGCGCCACGATAGCGAATGCCGCGGATGCCCCGAGGTAGGTCGCCGACTGCCGCAGGACGCTTACCGCTCGCATGACATGTCCCCGCCCGGGCAAGCCAACTGGTCCGTCAGGTCGTGGGTCCGGCGCTCGGTCATGGCGGTCTCGCATTCCCCGATGAGCATGGGCATGATCGAGCCGTTCCTATCGGGGTGCTCAGCGTCGTAGCCGGTCTCAAGCTGGCATTCGAGGTCGCGGAAGCGCCGCCATGCCTTCTGCGCAAGGTCGAGGTTGCGCCGCCCGTTCGGGTCGAGCTTGGCCTGCAGGGCATCCTGTACCTTCGCGAGGCCGACCTCGGCATCGTCCAACTTGCGCTTGGCGCATAGCGTCCCCTCAATCTGGTTCGGGGCGTCCGCGCAGAGCGTCGGCACCTCCGCCGCCGCCGCCGTCGACCAGAGCATCAGGACAGCGAGGCATGCCTGCTTCATTGCGAGGCTCCTTGCGGACAGAACCATCATCGCGGCCGTGCCCGAGACTTTGCCGGTGGTAGCATGGCGGGCTAACGTCGCCCAAGAACACACCTTGGGAGGCTACGACGCCGAACCGAGCCACGACAGACCAACGCCGAGACCCGGCCGTGCGGGTGCTCGGCGGCTACCTCGCCGCCGTGGCGGCGGCGATAACGGTCTTGATGCTGGCGGGAGCGTCCGCCGCGCTGGTCGAGCCTTCACCCCCAACCGTCGCCGAGCCAGTGTTCCCATCCGACTGGGGCTCGGTCGCAATCACTTTCGTCATGGCCACGTTGTTCGTGACGGTCTTCGCGATGCCGGGCTTCCTCTTGTGCCTGGCCGTCTCGGTCCGGTTGGGCCTGCGCCACCCGGCCATCCACATGGCCTGCGGTGCCGCCATCGGTCTCGTCCTGGGGCGCCTGTTGCCCGTCACGGTCGATCACCTGGTGCAAGCCGCGGTCGCCGGGGCAGTGGGCGGGGCGGTCTACTGGCAGCTCGCCGTCAGAGGCGTTGCCGGTCAACGTTGAATGAGCTGGCCGGCAGGTCGGGCGATGGCGACAGGCCGGATCACTTCACCGTGAGCCCCTTCTGGCGGAGACCGTCGCTAGGCTGGCGCGAGAGATGGCGCCGCGGCAGGATCGACTTCTGTGCCTTCCGGCAGTCCTTGCTGCCCGCAACGGGGGAGAGGAACCGATGAAGAGAATCATCGCTCTGCTCGTCATCGTGGGAGCCGCCGCGACCGCAGTCCTCCATTTTACCTACCCGGCCGCAGCCACCGCGGGTTGCCCGTCCTGCTACGGTTTCACCGATCTGGGCGACGGCGTTTACGTCGAGGGTGACATGTCTCCGGACCGTCGCGCCGCTGCCAAGGCGACAATCGAGACGGCGCGCGCCCGGGTACGCGAGTTCTACGGCGACCTGCGGTCGTCCCCCCGCGTGCTGCTCTGCGCGACCGAGGCCTGTTACCGGCCCCTCGGCGGCGGTTCGCGCGGCGTCACCCTGCTCGACCGAGCGCTGATCCTGTCACCCCGGGGGGCCGATACCGTTATCGCGGCCCATGAGCTGGCTCATGCCGAACTCCATAGGCGGATCGGCCTTAGGGCAACGCTCGCGCGCACCGTGCCGCAATGGTTCGACGAGGGGCTTGCCGTGGTCGTGTCCGACGATCCACGCTACCTCGCACCAGGCGCGGAGCGCTGTCTTGTGGAACCAGGCAGCGACCTGCCGACCGCGCGTGCGGCCTGGATAGAGACAGCAGAGAGCGCGGGCCTCTACGCCAGGGCCGCCTGCAAAGTCAGCCGGTGGCTCGACGCACACGGTGGCGCAGCGGGCATCCTGCGCCTCGCGGCGAGCGGGTCTTTCGAGGAGATCACCGCTAGCACGGGGTCGTAGTCTGCCGAGAGCGAGCGGCCGTCTTGGCGTTCGAACCGACCTCGGTTAGCCTGGCGCCAGGCCGATGCTGCCTGCCGCTCGCCCCGGGAACGGGATGGTGAATGCATCGCAGACGACCACCCCCACCGGATCCCTGACCGGCGACGGGTCGGCAATGCGAGCACCGACGGACCGACGCCGGCTTGGGGAGAGTACCATGACGACCGTCGACCAGGCGAAGGCTATGGCCAAGCGGCTGCGCGCCGCGCTGTCCGCCCGGGACCTCGCCGTCTCGCACGCGACCACCCTCGAACTCGTCGCCGCCAGCCTCGGCCACGACGACTGGAACACCGCTTCCGCCGCCCTCGACCGCCCCGCGGAGAACGTGCCACGATTCCTGGAGGCGGTGCCGATCCTACGTATCTTCGACGAGGCCAAAGCGCGCGAGTTCTACTGCGGCTTCCTCGGCTTCGAGACTGGGTTCGAGCACCGGTTCGAGCCAAGTCTGCCCCTCTACATGGAGGTCGCCCGTGCCGGCTTGCGGCTGCACCTGTCCGAGCACCACGGCGATGCCAGCCCTGGCTCGACGGTGTTCGTGCCAATGCGGGGTGTCCATGCCTATCACCGCCAACTGACCGACAAGCGCTACGGCTATGCTCGGCCGGGCATCGAGCAGGCACCCTGGGGCGACGTGCTGGAGGTGGCGGACCCGTTCGGGAACCGGCTGCGCTTCTGCGAGCGCCGCGTCGGATGACTGGAGAACCGGTCGCTTCGATCAGTCACTGACTGAAAGGAAGAGGGCAGCGATGGGCGTCGACATCGAACACGTGAAGACGCTCATCGCGACGCTTGAGGCGGTGACCTCTGGCCCACACTTCCACAGGACCGCGTTCCGGACGCCGCGCAAGACATTCGCGACGCTGGATGAGGCCGCCCTCGACATCAACCTGATGTTCGACCCGGATCATCGCGATTTTTTCTGCGAGCAGGTGCCAGAGGCTTTCCGCCCGGTACCCGGCGGATGGGGGCGGATGGGGGCGACCAGATGCGATCTCTCTGCCGTCGATGAGGCGACCTTGCGCTCGGCTCTCGCAGCCGCCCATCGTCTGGCTGCCCCGAAGCCGCGGACGCGGCGCCGACGGGATGGCGGCGCGTGACGCCGTTGTCTCATCCCCGGAGGCCTTGGACGATATCATCCGTTGGGCAAACGCGAACTTGCAGGGGAAGAATGGTCCTGATGACATCGAAAGGAGCGTCAGATCGCAACTCCCGTTGTCACTGGCGATGGTCAGGCAAGCATGCCCCCAACAACCAGCACTTCGGACCCGCCACGGTCAGCATCAAGAATGATCGTAAAATCCCCATTCTCGTAGGAACTCGTGATAGCGCCTCTGCTCCGGCGTGAGCGGCGAAGCAAACACGGCATCCCGCCACATCATGACGCCGAAGCCGCTGATCATGATCCCACCGAACAGGCCGCCCCACCACAGGCTGTTGGACGCCCAGGCATCATCGGTCAGCATCAGGAAGGTTCCGCTAACGAGCGTCCCCGTTGCTCCTACCGAAAGAAACCTTCGCCCCATCTTGCGAAGCTCATGACGGTTCTCGGGTAAATCCGGGTCGCACATGACGGAAGCCCTCCAGCGATCCGACTATGACTGCCGCTACGTCGCGGCACCTCAACGACAATCGAGATGGCTTTTTGAGACACGCCGAACGTCTTGCCTCACGCCAGGTAGACTGGAGCCTTTGGAACTGAACGCCGCAAACCGTGCCAAATTACCTGGCGACCGAAAGTCCGCCTTCAATTTTTACCCCCTCAGAAGCAGACCGGCAAGAATCCACCCATGTCGGTCGTAGAACGAACCGGCGGGTCCCGTCCTACGTCGGACGCTGGTTTAATGGGCCACAACATGCTCTTAGGGGGGCACCCGGTCGACGCCGGAAGGCGTAAGGACCGCAACCTTCGCCATGCTCGCTCGTTCGCACGAGGCGTTTGGCAAGGGTCGCGGATCGCCCCTGGTCGAGGCGCCGACATACGGCCAGGACGAGGGTGCGGGACCATTTCACAGGACGGGCATCACGACGCCGGCGACGAAAAAGCTCGCCTCGCTGCGCTTGAAAGATACGGAATCCTCGACACACCGGCGGAAGAGGGGTTCGACGACGTCGTCCATCTCGCCAGCCTGTTGTGCGATACCTCGGTCGCCCTGGTTAGCTTCGTCGCCGGCGACCGGCAGTGGTTCAAGGCCAGGGTCGGCTTCGATCCCTGCGAGACGCCGCTCGATCAATCCGTATGCGCCCATGCCCTCCGTCGGCCCGGGCTCCTCGTCATCCCGGATCTTCGAGAGGACGAGCGCACCTGCGGGAACGCCCTCGTCACCGGTTCACCGTACATCCGCTTCTACGCCGGCGCCCGGTTGGAGACGCCTGACGGTCAGGCTCTCGGAACCCTGTGCGTCATCGACGGGACCCCTCGGCCCGAGGGCCTGAGCCCCGCCCAGGCCGAGGGTCTCGAACGTCTCGCCCGTCAGGTCATGGCGCAGATGGAGTTGCGGCGGATCTCGACTGCGCGCGAGCGAATGGCATCGGAGGCGGAAGAGGCCGCTCGCCGGCATCGCCAGATCCTCGACGGCGCCACGGACTACGCGATCATCACCACGGATCTCGGCGGCCTCGTCACCGAGTGGAATGCCGGTGCCGTCAATATCCTCGGCTGGTCCACCGCCGAGATGCATGGCCGATCCGCTGAGGTCATCTTCACAGAAGAGGACCGTGCGGAGGGGATTCCCGAGCGCGAGATGGCGGCCGCGCGCGTGAAGGGTGCGGGCAACGACGAGCGCTGGCATCTGCGCAAGGACGGGTCCCGCTTCTACGCCCGCGGCGAGATGATGCCGCTGTTCGAGGCCAACGAGCGCCACGTCGGATACCTCAAGATCCTGCGCGACCGCACCGAACAGCGAACGGCGGAGGAAGCCGCCGCGGAGACCAAGCGGGCCCTGGCGATCTCGGAGGAGCGCCTCAGGCTCGCAGTGCGAGCAGCCGGGGTCGGCATCTTCGACTACGACCCGGTGGCCGATACCTTGACCTGGGACGACCGGGTGCGCGAGCTGTTCGGGGTGGGGGCCGACGAGGAGGTTAGCTACGCCGACACCTTCCTGCCGGCTCTCCATCCCGACGACAGGGAGCCGACTGATCGCGCGGTCCGAGCCGCGTTCGATGGGGACGCCCCCGAGCCCGTCATCATCGAGTATCGCATCCACGACCTGCACACCGGGGAAGAGAAATGGCTGGCCGCGCGCGGTCAGGCCGTGTTCCGCGACGGCAAGCCCGCTCGTTTCGTCGGAACGGTCCGTGACGTCACCACCCGGAAGCGGGCCGGGCTCGCGGTCAGAGCCGCCGAGGAACGCTATCGCCTCGTCACCCAGGCGACGAACGACGCGATCTGGGACTGGGACCTCGTCTCGAACCACGTGCTCTGGAACGAAGCACTTCACACGACCTACGGCTACGACCTTTCGACGGCCGAGCCGACCGGCGAGTGGTGGCTGGACCATGTCCATCCGGACGACAGGGTTCGGGTCGAGGACGACATCCGGGCGACCATCATCGGCACCGATACCGAATGGTCGCATGACTATCGCTTCCGTCGTTCGGACGGGACGTATGCCGACGTGTTCGACCGCGGTTTCATGGTCCGAGGACCTCGGGGAGAGCCGCTGCGGATGATCGGAGCGATGCTCGACTTGACGGAGCGCAAGCGCGACGAGCGCCGCCTCCGAGCCCTTAACGCCATGCTGGAGGAGCGCGTCGAGGAAAGCACCCGTGAGCGCGACCGGATATGGGGCGCCTCGCAGGACTTGATGTGCGTGATCGACACCAGGGGCGTGTTCCGCGCGGTGAGCCCGGCGGCGATGCGGATCCTCGGCTGGCAACCCGAGGAGATGGTCGGCGCCACCGTCTTCGACTTCATCCACCCGGACGACCTACGGCCGACGGATGGTGCGCTCCACCTTGCGGCCGAACAGGATCTGCCGGTGTTCGAGAATCGCTACCGGCACAAGAACGGGGATTATCGCTGGCTGTCCTGGGTCGCCACTCCCGTCGGAGACGTCATCTACGCGACCGGCCGGCACATCTCCGCCGAGAAGGCTCAGGCCGAGGCGCTGAGCCAAGCCGAGGAAGCCCTGCGACAGTCCCAGAAGATGGAGGCGGTCGGTCAGCTCACCGGCGGCATCGCGCACGATTTTAATAATCTTCTCACCGGGATCTCCGGCAGCCTGGAGCTTCTTCAGACCCGGATCAGCCAGGGCCGGATCTCGGAGGTCGACAAGTACGTCAACGCCGCCCAGGGGGCTTCCCGGCGGGCCGCCGCGCTCACCCATCGGCTATTGGCGTTCTCACGCCGCCAGACCCTGGATCCGAAGCCGACGGACGTGAACCGTCTGATCGCCGGCATGGAGGAACTCATCAGGCGGACCATCGGGCCCGAGATCGCCCTGGAGGTCGTCGGGACGCCCGCGTTGTGGTCGGCCCTGGTAGACCCGAGCCAGCTTGAGAATGTGCTTCTCAACCTTTGCATCAATGCCAGGGACGCGATGCCGGATGGCGGGCGGATCACCATCGAGACTGCCAACAAGTGGATCGACCGGCATGTCGGCGGCGCACGCGACCTCGAACCTGGGCAGTACCTCTCGCTCTGCGTGACTGACACCGGCACCGGCATGACGCCCGAAATCGCCGCGAAAGTGTTCGAGCCGTTCTTCACGACCAAGCCCATTGGCCAGGGCACCGGGCTCGGCCTGTCGATGATCCACGGCTTCGTGCGCCAATCGGGCGGTCAGGTGCGGATCTATTCCGAGGTTGGCGTCGGGACGACGATGTGCGTCTACCTCCCACGCCATTACGGGCCGACCGACGTCAGCGACCCGATGCCGGACGTGACGTCGGCGCCCCGTGCCATCCAGGGCCAGACCGTGCTGGTGGTCGACGACGAGCCGACCGTGCGGATGCTGGTGACAGAGGTACTGGAGGGCCTCGGCTACACAGCCATCGAGGCCGGCGACGGCGCCGCCGGCCTAACGGTCCTCCGTTCGGATGCCCGCATCGACCTCGTGGTCACCGACGTCGGGCTGCCGGGCGGGATGAACGGGCGCCAAATGGCCGATGCAGGACGCATCCTCCGTCCTGGCCTGAAGGTGATGTTCATCACCGGCTACGCCGAGAACTCCGTCGTCGGGAACGGCCATCTCGAACCTGGCATGGCGGTCCTCACGAAACCCTTCGCGATGGACGAACTTGCCTCCCGGGTAAGGGAACTCATCATCGTGGCGTAGCGGCCTCGATGATGAGGTGCGGATCATGGTCAGAAGACCGCACGGCCTGGTCGACCACCGCTGATCGAGCTCGACCCAAGCCACGGAATGAGTTCGAGGTTGGGCAACACCGGCGAGGGCGAAGCCGACTCAAGCGCTAACCGGCTGGGGGAGCGATTTCAGCGCAGCCGAGCCTCGATGGGTCCGGGGGGCTGGGGAGCCGGGGGCTCGACGGGTGGATCGATCTCAGGCGTGGTGGGCTCGGGAGCCGGGTCGCCGATAGGCGGAAGAGGATCGTCACCTGGGCGCGGAGTGTCCGACTGCATTCGTCTCATTCCCCTTCATGCTGGACCGTCAAGGCGGCACCTTCGCTTAACGTCTAACGCTCGCGATAGTCCCGCCATCATCGGAATGGCTGAGGTCGGGACCATCGGGCCTTGGATCATACCTGTCAGGCAGCGCGGACGTCGGACACATTACGTCGCCCCCCCCCCCCGGCCGACTTGGCGAATGCGATTGGCGAGTCGTGACGCCTGGGTCAGCGACGGCAGCGACCGCCCGGTCCACGGTAGAGCCCCGGAGGACAGCCGCGGGGTGCGCCGGTCAAGGCGCGCCTGATATCGCCCCGGGGGCCACGGTTGAGCCGGCATCCGCCGAACGGGCCGCGATGGGCGCCGAACCCGCATCCGCCGCGCGCGAGGACGATGGGCGCGTCGAGACCGCCAGGGCTTGGCGCAATCGGTAGGGCCTGTGCCTGACCGACGGCGAGCAGGGCTGCGGAGGCGGCGACGATGAGACCGGTAAGCTTCATGGGGTTTCCTTGCTGTTGAGGCGACCGGACATGCCTTCCGGTCGCCGGGTCATCGTTTATGCAATGGGGCAGCATCGCCACCGGCTCACTTGCACCGGCATGGCCGTTCCGCCCGCGTGACGCGGCCATCGTGATCCGCATCGAGACGTGCGAAGCGCTTGGCGAAGATCGCGTCGATCTCTTCGGCCGTGACGTACCCGTCGCCGTTCGCGTCGAGGCGCCGGAAGCGTTTCGCCGGATCGGCCGGCCCCTTCCCGGGATGGGCGGCCCACCAGGCCGTCCACTCCGCCTCGCTGATCCGCCCGTCATGATCCGCGTCGGCCTTCATCAGGCGCGTCCGATGCCGGGCCTGGAAGGTCGTCAGGTCGACGCCATCGGCCTTGGCATCGACTGGCGCCGGCGCCTGTGCCGACGGTTGCGGCGTCTGGGCGAGGGCGGCGGACGCCGAGAGGCAGGCCGCGAGGGTGAGGCAGAGGGTTCTGCGTGCCATGGAACGACATCCGTGATGGGGGGATGGGGCGGGATCGCGCCGGAGGGCGCGATCCCGAGGCCTCAAGCCGGATGGGCTCGGTCACCAGCGGTGGTGCCAGCCACCGCGCCAGCCCACGTGACGGTAGCCCCCCCAACGGTGCCAACGCGGACCACCCCAACCGATGCGACGCGGGCCGTAGAAGCGAGGACCGTAGACGCGGGGGCCGTAGAAGGCCGGCCGCACGACGTAGGGGGCGTAGACGACCCTTGGACCGAGGTTGGGCCGGCAGAAGCCGTAGAGCCCGCGGTGGAAGCCGAGGCCGCAGCCGTCACGGGCTTCCGCCGTTCCAGCCGTGGCCAGCGGTGCCGCCAGCCCCGCAGCCAGGAGCGCCGCCGGAAGCAGGCGCTTCAGTCCGGTCGAGGCGATGTTCGTCAGGCCCGTCATTGCAGGTTCTCCCTGGTGGGTGATTGCGATGGGGGGAGGTTGCCCGCGCCCTGTCGCAGGGATTTGTCGGCGGATCCCGATTGTGTCGCGTACCGTCGCGGAGCCGGGCGGCCTGACACACGTTGCGACAACTTCATCGAGAGACGGAGATCGCGCCGGGGTACGACCGGCGGATGGGATACGCAGCCATGGACCACGCCCACGTGCTGGTGGTCGACGACCACCGCGACATTCGCGACCCGCTCGCGGCCTACCTCAAGCGGCATGACCTCCGGGTCAGCGTCGCCGCCGACGCGGCCGCTGCCCGTGCCGTGCTGTCAGGCTCGGCCATCGACCTCGTCATCCTCGACGTGATGATGCCCGGCGAGGACGGGCTCTCGCTCTGCCGGCACATCCGCGAGGTCCACGATACCCCGGTCATCCTGCTGACCGCCCTGGCGGAACAGACCGACCGCATCGTCGGCCTGGAGATCGGGGCGGACGACTACGTCGTGAAGCCGTTCGACCCGCGCGAGCTCCTGGCCCGCGTCAAGAACCTCCTGCGCCGCGCCCGGGCGCTTCCCCGCGCCCGCGATATCGCCGACGGTAGCCGCCTCGCCTTCGACCGCTGGGTGTTCGACACCGACCGGCGCGAGCTCGTCGACGCGGCGGGCGGGGCGGTGGCCCTCAGCACCGCCGAGTTCCGCCTGCTCTGCGCGCTTACGAACCACCCCCGCATCGTCCTCTCGCGCGACCAGCTGCTCGACCTTACCAAGGGCCGGTCCGCCGACGGGTTCGACCGGAGCATCGACAACCAGGTCAGCCGGCTTCGGCGGAAGCTGGAACGCGATCCGGCGCACCCGGAGCTCATCAAGACGGTCTGGGGCGGTGGTTACGTCCTCGCCTCCGATGTGAGGACGGTGTCGTGAGGCTGGGACCCGGTTCGCTTGGCGGCCGCCTGGCGCTCCTCCTCGTGCTCGCGGTCGTCGGCGCACAGGCCGTCGCCTTCGCGATGGTCACGCGAGAATCCTCCCTCGTCGGTCGTGCGGTCGCCCGGACCCAGGTCGTCGACCGCGTCGCCACGCTGGTTCGCTTGCTCGATACGGTACCCCCGGAGGCCGTTCCGCGCGTAATCGAGGCCTATAGCTCACCCCGCCACCGCTTCACTATCGAGGCCGCCAGCCTTGTGCCGGACAACGCCATGGACGACGACGAGGCCCGGCTAGCCGGTCGTCTCGACCGGCGCATGCGTGACGGCGCGAGCCAGGCCCGTCTGCTCCTGGTCGAACGGGACCATCAGGAGGAACCGTCATCGGACCGTCTGGCCGGCAAGCCGCAGGTCCTGCGCGTGTCCGTGCGCCTCGACGACGGCCGCTGGCTCAACGGCGAGGCGCCGCTGGCGCTACCGACGCCGCCCTGGGTCCGCATCGGCCTGATCCAGATCGCCGCCAGCGTCATCGCCGTACTGGTCGTGATCGGCATCGCCATGAAGGGCATTGTCGGGCCGGTGAAGGCACTGGCCTCGACCGCCGAACGCGCCGGTCGGGGCGTCGCCGTCGAGCCCTTGCCCGAGAGGGGACCAAGCGAGCTTCGCACCATGACGGCGGCTTTCAACGAGATGCAGGCGCGCTCGCGGGCCTTCGTCACGGACCGCACCCGCATGCTCGCCGCCATCAGCCACGACCTGCGCACCCCCATAGCCTCGCTTTGGCTGCGGGCGGAGATGGTGGAGGATGCGGACCTGAGGGACGCCATGGTGCGCACGATCTCGGAGATGCGCGAGATGGTCGAGGCGACGCTCGCCTTCGCGCGCGACGATGCCCTCGCCCAGGACGACGCACCACTCGACCTTGCCGCCCTGGTTCGGACAATCGCCGACGACTACCGGATCCTCGGACATGACGTTGCCGCGACCGCTCCGTCATCCCTTCCGTTCCGCGGCCGCTCGATGGCCCTGCGCCGCGCGTTCGACAACCTCGTCGCCAACGCCGTCCGCTATGGCGGGTGTGCCCGGATCGGCCTGGATCGCCGTGACGGTGACATCGTGCTCACCGTCGACGACGACGGTCCCGGCATACCGCCGGACCGGATCGAGGAGATGTTCGCTCCCTTCGCGCGCCTGGAGGATTCTCGAAGCACCGAAACCGGGGGCGTCGGCCTCGGCCTCGCCATCGCGCGTTCGGCCATCCGTGCGCACGGAGGCGACATCAGGCTGTTCAATCGGGCGGAAGGTGGTCTCAGGGCCGAGGTGACCTTGCCGGCCCCGAAGGAAGGAAGCCGTGTCAGGGCATCACAGGCCTAAGAAGATCGAGAGATGCGTACGAGAGCTTGATGCGGATCATCCGCCTTGACGGCCCCGCCCGACCCACGCGACGCCACCGCTCTCGTAAGTCGAATTTTTTGGAACCCATTCGCGATATCGACGTCTCCTGCGCGCGAGGCCATCAACTGGCTCGCTGAGCGGGCGCCGGGTCAGGCATCCGGCGACCCTTGTCATCACGTTGCTCCAAGGAGGATGTGGTCATGAGGACCCTTGATTTTGCCCCTCTCTACCGTTCCACCGTCGGCTTCGACCGCCTGTTCTCGATGTTAGATCAGGCCACCCAGGCCGAGGCTTCCTCGACGTGGCCACCCTATGACATCGAGCGGGTGGAGGACGACGCGTACAGGATCACGATGGCCGTCGCCGGCTTCGCGCCCGACGAGATCGACCTGACCCAGCATGACAACACCCTTCTGGTCACCGGCCAGCGGAAGTCTGCGGAGGGCGAACGCCAGCTCCTGCATCGCGGCATCGCCGCCCGGACGTTCCGGCAGACTTTCAACCTGGCCGACCATGTGAAGGTCGTCGGCGCGAACCTTGAGAACGGCCTGTTGACCGTCAACCTCAAGCGCGAGGTGCCGGAAGCCCTGAAGCCGAGGCGCATTCCCATCGGCGGGACGCAGGCTACCGTCGGCCAGGACAATGCACAGCCTCGGATCGAGGCCGAGCGCAAGGCGGCTTAAGTTCCGCCACCCGTCGAACGCCCTCCCTTGCGTACCGGCGAGGGAGGGCACCGCCCATCCAACCCATCTTCAGGAGGGATGATCGATGTCGATGATGGAGAGCTTCAGTTCCCGTACCAGCGCCGTGAACCCAATCGGCGCGAACCCGGCCTCGTTCGAGGCATGGCAGGCGCTCGTCGCCCCGGGAGACGTGTTCCGTCACCCCAGGGAGGTGTTGACCCACCCTGGGCTCTCAATGGGGGAGAGACGCGCAATCCTTGCCTCCTGGGCGTCGGATGCGAGCGCCCTTGAGAACGCGCCGAGCATGCGCTGCCTCACAGGCAGCAGGGCCGAGCCTGTCTCCGTCGATGCCGTCCTTGCTGCGCTTGGCGAACTCGACCGCAAGTCGGCTCCCAAGTTCGGTTCGGTAACGTCCGCAGGCCCGCCGAGGCAGCCCAGGCAAAAACGCCTACGACGTCTCGCGGACCTGCACTGGTACGTTCGCCCGGGACGGCGCGACGATGACGACGATCCGCCGCCGTGTCCGGCGATGGCGATGTCACGTCCGAAGACGCCCCCGGATGTCTCGCTTGCCGCTGCCATTCCAGCCTAGCGGTCGGCATCGTTTCCTGACGCAGTTGGCGTCCTAGATTGATCCGGATGGCCCGACGTTCCGCTTGGCGGCGTCGGGCCGTCGTGCGTTTTGGGGACCCGGACCAAGGCGGCGATTACCCCGAATCGGTCGCTCTACGATTTCCGCCCGCCACCGAGTGTCACCCAATGGATAAGCTCCTCTACTATCTCGTCACTCTCTTCGAGTCGGTCCTCGGGGTCTTCGGCGTTCGGACCTTCTACGATCAGCCTCGGTACACGGTCGTCGAACGTCTCGACCGTGGTGTTGAAATCCGAGCCTACGAGCCCCGCCTCGCTGTCGAGACCGATGGGCACGGACAGGGGGATGGCGAGGCGTTCGGGCGGCTCTTCCGTTACATCACCGGCGCGAACCAGCGGGGCGACCGCATCGCGATGACCGCACCCGTGGAAACCGGTGGTCTACGCATCGCGATGACGGTTCCGGTCGAGCAGGGCTCAGGGGGAACGATGCAGTTCTTCCTTCCACGCGAGGTAGCCGAGGCCGGGGCCCCGGAGCCCACCGAGGCAGGCGTCCGTCTAGTCCGCGTCCCGGCTGAGAATATCGCCGCCCTCCGCTTCTCAGGCTCCATCACGCCTGAGGCTCGGGCCGAACAGGAGCGTATCCTGACCGCGGTGCTGTCCACCGCCGGCCGGAAGGCAAGCGCTCCCCCCGTCTTCATGGGCTATGACCCACCCTTCGCGATCCCGTTCCTTCGCCGGAACGAGGTGGCCGCACGACTGCCTGGACCCTAACCGGCCTATGGCTGCAACACCGGTCGCGGACGTTCGGCACATCTCGGGTAGCCAGAAATCCATGCCAGACCGACTGCGCTAATGGGACACGACCTGCTGACCTGATGGTCGCCCGTATGGCGTCTGCCACGGACCATACGGGCACCCGTAAATGGTCAGGCTCCAAGGCAGAACTGAATCACCCGAGGCGTGAGGGCGGCGTCGGCTTCTATGCACGGCCGCCCGTAAGCAGACCTTCTGAACTCGACCCAACCCGGTCGGTCAGGCTTTCAAAGCCGATACCCGAAAGCGGACATTCAGGAGGGCTCGATGCCAATGTTGTTGAACCCTTTGCACTACTTTCTGGAGAACGGGCGCTCGCGGCTCGGCCGGTGCCCCCTATTCCCCCGCCGAGCGCGCGCGGGTGGAGTTTGCGACGGAACGAGGGTGAGACCCTAACCGTTTCTGATCCCCAATGACCGCCCTGGTCGTAGTAGGAGCACGCCATGAGTAGCACCACCGACAAGATCAAGGGCCTGGCTAACGAGGCCGTCGGCAACGTGAAGCAGGGCATCGGCAACGCGACCGACAACGACAAGCTGAAAGCTGAAGGTAAAGCGCAGGAACTTAAGGGCGACGCCCAGAAGACGACCGGGGACGTGAAGGACGGCGCCAAGCATGTCGCCGACAAGGTCACCGGCAAGGCATGAACCGGTACCGTGGGGCGGCCTGTCCGCCCCGCAAACCGCCGTGTCGGGGGCGATCAGCGTGGTGGGTGGCGTCGACGACCTGGGCGCGTCTTGAGGGATGGGCAGGACGGTGTCGCCGGGGTGACGGGCCCGCGCGACCTTAATTCGGGGATGGCCGGCACCGCCGTTCCATCCGGAGGCCTGCGACTGGCGGGGCGAGATCCGGTCACTCCACGGCGATACCGAACGATCGATGCCGCGCTACCAAGTCTTCCAGATCCGCAGGGTCGGCCACATCCCGCCGGGCCGCCGCGACGACGAGATCGGCGTGGCGCCGCAACTCCTCCACCCGTCTGGGAGACCGCTCGACCCGGGCGACCCTGGTGAGCACATCGAGCATCCGTCCGAGCACATGCGCCGATCCGGCGGCGTTCTGACGGATCATGTGGAACATGGAATCGCAGAGCCCGTCGTAATCGGTCGCTGGATGCACGAGGACGATCCGTCCATCCCGTTCGTGAACGCCTGTCGGCAGGTGGCGCGGCGCGAGGCGGCATAGGGCGTCTCCAAAATGGTCGACGACGCTTCCCGCGGTGAAGGGGTCGTTGATCCCGGGGGAGAGCGCCCGGACGGCGATCTCGGTGAGTTGCCGGACGGGGAACTCGATGTCCTGAAGAGCCGCCGGACGGCGACCGAAGGTGAGCACGCGGGCGAGCGCATCCTCGACGCCCTCGACCGGGGCGGAGACACGAGCCAGGGGCAGGCCCATGGGGACGTAGTCGCCCGGTCGGATCCCCAGCCGGACGACGACCCGGTTCTCATGGGCCCAATCGGCAAGGCGCTCCGCATCCAGGGCCTGGAGGTAACCGCTTCCAGGGACGGCCGCGGGCGAGCCCACCGCATCGTCCGTCGGTGCCGGGATGCCCGCGGCGTCAAGGGTCCGCTCCCGCACGGCCTTGCACAGGTCCTGGTGGACGGCGTCGACGACCGTCTCGACGTTGATGCTGGTTGCGATGTGGTGGACGAACCAGACCAGGGTGGCGACGCTCACCATCGCGAGCACGATGGCGCCGGTGACCGCGAGATGCGGAACGAAGGGCGTTTCCTGGACCGTGCGCACGGTGCGCAGCACGATCAGCGCGTAGGCGAAGGTCCCCAGGAAGATCCCGAGCACGACCTGGTTGCGGCCGTCGCGGATGAAGTTGCGCAGCAACCGGGGGCCCATCTGGCCGGAGGCGAGGGACAGCGCGGCGATGGTGATCGAGAAGGTCGTGCCTGCGACCCCGATGGTCGAGGACGCCACCGCGCTCAGGAGCGCCCTGGCCCCTTCGGCGCCGCCGGAATAGCCCCAGTTCGCTTCCGGCGAGGATGCGTCGTAGCCGGCCAAGTGGGCCGTCTCCAGCCAGACCGCAAACTGCCCCAGGCCGAGGCAGGCCAGAACGACGACGGCCGGACGAAGCCAGAACTGGTCGCCGAGGGTCTCCAGCCAAGCCCTGACGCGCGAGGTCATGCCGCCTCCGAGGCGCGGGGGCGGCCGGCCGGGGCATCGGAGCGACCGCCCTTGTCCGACCTTGGCGCGAACAGGAGCACCAGGGCGCCCGTAGCCATGCAGGACAGGGACCCGAGCAGGACGCCGATCTTGGTCTCGGCCTCCAGCTCGGGGCTGTCGGCGAAGGCCAGGAGCCCGATGAACAGGCTCATGGTGAAGCCGACGCCGCACAGGAGCGACAGGCCGTAGAGCTGCCACCACCCGGCATGGGCCGGACGCTGCGCCAGCCCGAGCCTCACCGCGGTAACTACCGCCCCGAACACCCCGATCTGCTTTCCGACGAACAGGCCCAACGCCACGCCGAGGGTCACCGGATCGAGAAGCATCTTCGTGGTCATGCCCGCGAACGAGACCCCGGCGTTGGCGAACCCGAACACCGGCAGCACGAGGTACGACGACCACGGGTGGATCGCATGCTCCAGGATGTGGAGGGGCGAGGTCGGGTCGTCGGGCTTTCCGACGCTAAGGCGGAGCGGGATCGTCAGGGCCAGCAACACCCCGGCGATGGTCGCGTGGATGCCGGACTTCAGCACCAGGAACCACAGCACGGCACCGAGGACGAGATAGGGCGTCAGCCGGCTGACCCCGGCCTTGTTCATCCCGAACAGGATCGCGAACACGACCGCCGCCCCGCCGAGCATCGGCAGCGACAGGTCGGCGGTATAGAACGCGGCGATGATGAGGACCGCACCGAGGTCGTCGATGATGGCGAGCGCGGTCAGGAAGATCTTGAGCGACACCGGCACCCGTGATCCGAGGAGGGCGAGCACCCCGAGGGCGAAGGCGATGTCGGTGGCCGTCGGGATCGCCCACCCGCGAAGGGTCTCGGGCGAGGAGCGGTTGACCGCGACGTAGATCAGCGCCGGGGCCACCATGCCGCCCAGCGCCGCGACGCCGGGCAGGACTCGGTCGGGCCAGGTCCGGAGCCGGCCGTCGAGCACCTCGCGCTTGATCTCCAGGCCGACGAGCAGGAAGAACACCGCCATCAGGCCGTCGTTGATCCAGTGCAGCACGCTGAGGCCGCCGACGTAGGTCTTGAGCGTCGCGAAGTAAGCCTCCGATCCCGCGGAGTTCGCGATGGCGAGCGCAAGGGCGGCGCTCGCCATCAGGATCAGGCCACCGGTCGCCTCGCCGTGCAGGATGTCGCGAAGGGCGGAGATCGGGCGGCGGAGGGGTCTTGGAGCATTCATGTGCCTGGCCTGCCAGCTGGATTCCGCGAGTGCAATCGCTCCGGGACGACTCGGTTAAGACGACAGGGCTGCCGGGAACGACCGGACCCCATGACCGCGCCCCGGGACCGGAAGCCGGCCCTTGGGGTCAGCGCGCCTGACGGCGCCGCGGCCCGTCGTCGACGGTTCGGACGTTCCAAGGGGTGCGGTCCATCCCGGCGACGGGCGAGACGGCGGAGGTCGACGCGGGTAGGGACACGTCATGGATACCCTGAGGCACCGCCTGAGAGACCTCTACGAAGGCGATACCGACCGGGCCCATCGGTTCCGGTACGGCCTGCTCGTCTTCGACGTCGCCACTATCCTCTTCGTCGTGGTGTCGTCGTTCCTGCCGCGCGCGCCATTCCTCGAAGGGCTCGATGTCCTGATCGGGGTGGCCGTGCTGACGGACTTCGTCGCCCGCCTCTCGATCTCGCGGCATCGCTGGCGGGAGCTGCTGCGACCGACCACATGGGCCGACATCGCCGCGCTGATCTCCTTCCTCGCACCCATCGTCGGCGAGGGGGCGGGTTTCCTTCGCATCATGCGGACGCTGCGGCTCCTCAGGACCTACCAACTCCTGGACCGCCTCCGTTCCGACAGCGACTTCTTCCGCCGCAACGAGGAGGTGATCCTCGCGGCCACCAACCTGGCGGTCTTCGTCTTCGTGATGACGGGGCTGGTCTACGCGACCCAGCACCGCTCCAACCCGGCCATCGGCAACTACGTCGACGCCCTGTACTTCACCGTGACCTCCCTCACGACGACAGGCTACGGCGACATCACGCTATCCGGCACGGGCGGACGCCTCATCTCGGTCGTGGTGATGCTCTGCGGCGTGACGCTGTTCCTGCGGCTCGCCCAGGTCCTGTTCCGGCCCAACAAGGTCCGCCACCCGTGCCCGGCCTGCGCGCTGCAGCGGCACGAACCGGATGCGGTCCACTGCAAGGCGTGCGGCACCGTGCTGAGCATCCCGGACGAGGGAGCCTACTGAGGGAAGCGGTCTACGGGGTTCCTCGCGGCACGTCCGGCCCCGGTCGCCGGTATAATGAGGCATTCGCTACCCACGCAGGCCAATCTTCCTTGCTCCTTTCGGCGAAGCGCGACGTTACGGGATGGATGCCCACGGGCGGATGGGACTTCCTACGTGATCTCGATCTTCGACCTGGCGGCGATGCTGCTGACCCTCTCCGCCCTGTTCGGTTGGCTGAACCGCCGCTACCTTCGGATGCCGCACACCATCGGCCTCCTCGTGATGGGCCTGCTGGCCTCGCTCGCCCTCGTGGGCCTCGACGCCGTCTTTCCGACGCAGCACCTCTACGGGGATCTCACCCGCATCCTCGACCAGGTCGACTTCGCCGGCGTGGTGATGAACGGCATGCTGGCCTTCCTGCTGTTCGCCGGCGCCATGGGCCTCGACCTGCGGGCCCTGCGCGACCGCGCCCTGGCGGTGGCGACCCTCGCCCTGCTCGGCACGCTGATCTCGACCGTCCTGGTCGGGGGCGCCTTCTGGGCCGCGGCGCAGGCGCTGGGCAATCCCATGCCGTTCGCCTGGGCGCTGGTGTTCGGGGCGCTCATCAGCCCGACCGATCCGGTCGCCGTGCTGGCCACCCTCAAGAACGTGCAGGTCCCCGAGGCCCTTGAGATCGAGATGCAGGGCGAGGCCCTGTTCAACGACGGCATCGGCATCGTGCTGTTCACGGTCCTCGTCGCCTTCGCGTCCGGATCGGGCGGAGAGGCGACCGGCGCGGGCGGCGTCGCGACGCTCCTCCTGCACGAGGCCGGGGGCGGCCTGGTCCTCGGTGTCTTGACCGGCTACGTCGCCTACCGCGCGATGCGGGCCATCGACGACTTCCCGGTCGAGGTGCTGATCACCCTCGCGCTCGTCACCGGCACCTACGCGCTCGCCCAGAAGCTCGGGGCCAGCGGACCGCTGGCCGTGGTCGCGGCCGGGTTGCTGATCGGCGAGCGCGCCCCACGCCATGCGATGAGCGATAACACTCAGAAGTACGTCTCGGCCCTCTGGACCCTGATCGACGAGGTCCTCAACTCGGTGCTGTTCCTGCTGATCGGGCTGGAGGTCCTCGTGCTCCGGTTCCAGGTCTCGGGCCTGACGCTGGCCGCCTGCGCCGTCCCCGTCGTGCTGCTCGCCCGCCTCGTCGCCGTGACGGCCCCGGTGCTGCTCTTCCGCTGGGGCGGCAACCTCTGCCTCGGCAACGTGCCGTTCCTGACCTGGGCGGGGGTGCGCGGCGGCATCTCGGTGGCGCTGGCCCTCTCGATCCCGGAGAGCGACGCCAAGCCGGCCATCCTGGCGGCGACCTATGCCGTGGTGCTGTTCACCATCATCGTGCAGGGCTCGACCCTTGGCATGGTGGCCCGGCGCACGCTGTGAGCGCAGGGCACGGATCGCCCCCGAACCGTATCGGTCCCTTCCGGACCGGCCGTCGACGGCCACGGCCGGACGTCCCATCGCGCGCCGCTATCCCTAGGGCTAGACCCAGCCGTTCCGCCGGAACCGCCAGTACAGGACGGTGCATGCGGTGAGGATGCCCCCGAGCACGACGAAGTAGCCGTAGCGCCATTTGAGCTCGGGCATGAACTCGAAGTTCATTCCGTAGATCCCGGCGATGGCGGTCGGGACCGCGAGGATGGCCGCCCAGGCCGCGAGCCGCCGCGTGATGTTCGTTTGCTGGGCCTGCCCCAGCATCAGGCTCGCCTCGAACGCGAACGCGAGCACCTCGCGCAGGGCGTCGATCTCCTCCTGTACGCCCCGCAGGTGGTCGGAGACGTCCCGGAACAGCGGCTGCATCTCCTCGTCGATGGCCACCATGTCGTCGTGCTCCAGCTTGCGGCAGACCTCGACGAGCGGGACCACGGCCGTGCGCAGGCGCAGCAGGTCGCGGCGGAGCAGGTAAAGCCTCTCCACCTCCGTCGGGAGCAACTCACGCTTGAGGATGCGGTCCTCGATGGCCTCCACCTCGGCCATGACCGTCTCCATCACGGGCCGGTAGTTGTCGACGATGAAGTCGAGGACGGCATGGAGGATGTAGTCCTCGCCATGGGCCAGCTGCCTCGGGCAGGATTCGGTTTTCTCCCGGACGGGCGCGTAGGAGGCCGAGGCGCCGTGGCGGACGGTGACGACGAATCCCCGGCCCACGAAGATCTGGGTCTCGCCGAGCGCGATGCGGCCATCCACCAACTGGGCGGTGCGCACGACAACGAAGAGGCAGTCGCCATATCGCTCGACCTTCGGGCGCTGGTGGGCATGCCGCGCATCCTCGATGGCGAGGCGGTGCAGGCCGAACTGCTCCTGCAGCGCGACGAGCAGTTCCATCGACGGCTGGTAGAGGCCGATCCAGACGACGTGATCCGGCCGCCGCGCCCATTCCCCGGCCTCGTCGATCCGGATGTCCGCGACCCGGCGTCCGCCGGCATAGACCCCGGAGGCGACGATGCCCGGGACCTCGGCCCCGACGGCGGCGACGGGACCATCGGCGGCAGGGGCCTTCGCAAGTGACGCCGGTGACCGGGCATCGCCCCCGCCGACGCTCGCCGCCATGCCGCCGCTCATGACGCACTCCCATTGCGGCGGGCGTCGGCATCTCGCGCCTGCCCCTTCCCGTCCGCGGCTTCCGCCCTGAGCTCCCGCTCGGCCAGGAGCCAGAAACGTATGTCGAGTCCCTCCGGCCTGTGGTTGCGGTCCCAAAGCTCGAAGGCCCGTTCGCGGATGCGCTCGAAGGTGATGTCGTTCGTCAGGGTCATCTAAGCGCCTTCCCCGCAACGGTCCGCCGTTGCGCCTGCATCCATAGGGCGACCGAGACGCCTCGCGATGGTGGACCGCGCCGCATCCACGGCAAGCGTCGCCGCCGCCAGGGTGCGGGGCTCGCTCGTCCGCCTCATCGCATGGCGGGCGATGCTGGCCGCGAGGTCGTCGGTCTCGCCCGCCATCGCCTCCAGCCTTACCCGGTCGGTCGCATTTCGGGCGTTCGAGCGGATCTCCAGCAACCGCAGGGTCGCGACCTCGATCCGTTCGCGCCGGACGCGCCCGACGCGCTGGCGCAGCCACGCGGCGACGGACCCGAGGCCGCCACCGAGGATGGCCACCAGGTAGATCCAGCTCTCGTAGCGCTCGATGAAACTCTCCTGCTCGCGCTCGTAGTAGTCGATGGCGCCCGGGTGAATGGGCAGCCGTGCGCTGGTCGCGCCGACGGTCGTGTCGTAGGCCGGATGCGTCACGTCCTCCGCCGCGGGAGCGGCCTCCGACAGGAGCGTCCGCATCTCGAACAGGTGCTGGGTCACCTCCGCGGCGACGCTCCGGGACAGGGTCGAACGGGCCATGAGGCGGTAGGACGACCCGACCGTCGGGACGTCCTCGGCCGGGAGGCGCGGCTGCCCGTCGTAGAGGCCGGCAGGGATGGTGACGGCCTGGAGCCGGGGAAGCCGTGCCAGGGTGGACGCCGCGTCGGGCGCGCCGAACAGCGTCGCCTCGCCGTTCGCGTCCTCCCCCCGGACGATCCCGACGATGCGTTGCGCGGCCGCCGAGGTCGGCGTGGTCAGCAGGATCACGGCGGCGATGCGGCCCTCGGAGAGGAAGCGGCCTAGGTCGCCCTCCTCGACCGGAACGAGGGCCACGGTCCGTCCGGGCACGTCGCCCTCCGGAACGTCGGTCCGCAGGTCCAGGCCGTGTCGCTCGACGAGGCTCCGAACGAGGGCATGGTCCGCCTTCCGGGACGCGAGGATGCCCAACCGTTTGCCCGCAAGGGCGGGGAACCCGTCGATGCCGGCTTGGCGGGGCGCGACCACGAAGGTCGCCTGCTCGCGCAGGACCGCCAGGGTGAGCCCGTTGCGCGGCATCGACACGTCGGGCCTTACCACGGCGAGATCGGCCTTGCCGTCCCGGAGGGCCTCGGCGCTCTCGCGCACCCCGCCGTAGGGGACGATCCGCAGGCGGATGGACGCCTTTCCCTTCGACAGGGCCTCGGCGTAGGCCCGCATCAGGGCCGGCTCGGAACCCCCGTTCGGGGCCACGGCGACCACCAGCGTGGTCGGTCGCGAAAGGTAGGCGTAGGCGAGGCCGGCGACGGCCAGCGCCAGGAGCGGCGCGCACAGCCAGACCACCCGCCGGATCGGCGACCCCACCTTGCGCAAGCGATTTCCCCCGTCGGCGCCTCGTCGCCGCAGGCAAAGGTGGGCCGCGGGTAGCTCCGTTGCGAGTGTGACTCGCCCCCGATCCGCGCCTTCGCATCGAATCCTGATGGGACACTTATGCGGAAGCCTAAGTCTCCCGCTCGAACCCTTATGCGGCCAGGCTCAGGTTAGGGATGCGGTCCCGACGATGGATCGCGCGAACCCAAGCAGATCCATGCCCGTCCCCCTTCCGGCC